>NZ_JBMERP010000009.1:0-76715 GCF_049310925.1 Virgibacillus sp. DJP39
TAAAATCCAACAGTTTATCATTCATGGTTTAAATTCACCTCACCATCACCTGCAAGAGCAGCAATTAAGGCACCACGTACAACAATTCCAACTAGTTTTCCTTTGTCTACGACTGCAACTGGGATAGGTGAGTCATGAATAACGTTGAAAATTTCATTTAATGCGGTGTCTTTTTCCACTTTAGGTATGTCTTTACGTAAAATTTCGTTGATGTTACGTATGTCATTCTTCTTAGCTTGTGAAGCGTCATCTGCTGTCACATAACCTTGAAGGTTACGTTGACCATCCACAACAAAGATGCTGGACAAGCCTTCTTCACGCATTCTTTCCAGAGCAACCCGTGGTCCGTGTTTCTCTATATTAATAGTTTCAGGTCGTTTCATAATTTGTTGAGCTGTTAGAACCTTGGAACGGTCAACATCCTCCACAAATCGTTCAACATAATCATTAGCCGGATTCACCAGGATTTCTTCCGGTGTACCAATTTGAACAATCACTCCGTCGTTCATTAGGGCAATGCGATCACCTAATCGAAGTGCCTCGTCCAAATCATGCGTGATAAAGATAATCGTTTTCTGCATGCTAGCCTGAAGATCAACCAGTTCATCCTGCATCTCTTTACGAATTAAAGGATCAAGCGCTGAAAATGCTTCATCCATCAGTAACACTTCCGGGTCGTTAGCTAACGCACGTGCTAACCCAACACGTTGTTGCATACCACCGGATAACTGGTCTGGTGTTTGATGGATATAACCACCAAGTCCAACCATTTCTAATGATTTCGTTGCTATTTTTTCTCGTTCTTCCTTAGGCATTTTTTGGATTTCTAAACCATACTCTGTGTTTTCAAGTATCGTACGATGCGGAAATAAGGCAAACCGCTGAAAAACCATACTCATTTTTTGTCTGCGGACATTCCGGAGTTCTTGTTTATTCATGGTAGAAAGATCTTCTCCATCAATTAAAACACTGCCTTCAGTTGGTTCTATCAAGCGATTAAGTAAGCGTACCAATGTGGATTTACCACTTCCTGACAACCCCATGATAACAAATATTTCTCCTGCTTCAACTGAAAACGTTGCACGGTTAACACCAACCGTACTCCCCGTTTCTTTCAGAATGTCACCCTTCGACATTCCTTGGTCAAGAAGTTTAAGCGCATGTTTAGGATTTTTGCCGAAAACTTTTGACAAGTCTTTTACCTCAATTACGGGCATTTAGTTCACCTCTACATTTCATTGTTCCGTTCCATTTTACGTTAACGCCTGAGTAATTAGTAGCATTGCTTTATACTTAGAATTAATAAAATCAAAGACGTTAACTCCCGAACAGTTTTTTTTATCACTTATCTACTATATAACGTAAAGCATGTACATTACAAACATTTTGTACGATTAGTTTTATATATATTTTATGTACAGATTAAACTGTACGAAGTTAACAGAGGAATTCCTCTCATTTTCTTTAAAATGCTTTAATTTATTATCCAACTTGCGACTTCCCATAAAACTTCGTTTGTTGTAACCTTATATAGCGATACTTAGAGGAGGATTTTATGAAGGATAAATCAAATGATCAACTAATAAATAAAATTGCGATTGAATTTGCAAAAACTATTGAACTGTTTGATTTGACTCCAATTGAGGCAAGATTGTTTGCTTTTTTATATTTAAATGAGGAATCGATGACTCTTGATGAAATGAGTGAACTGATTGACAGAAGCAAAACATCTATGAGTATTAGCATAAGAAGCTTACTTGAATTAAATTTAGTAACTCGCGTCTGGAAGAAAGGTGTTCGCAAAGACCTTTATAAGGCTAATACACAACTGTTCAAGTCGTTTATGAATTCCTTTGTCAATAAATGGATCGATGCCGCAAATCATCAAAGAAACGCTTTAGAAGAGATTAAAAAGAATATTGATGTTGAGTCAGATGACAAGCTATTAACGATCTACAATCGTCTAGCAACCATTACTGAGTTCCATAAAAATGTAGAAAGCTCATTTCGAGATTTGAAACAGAACAAACATCAGGAAGACTGATAATTGATTTTGGTTTGAAGGTGGTCAGTCTTCCGCTCTTCTATAAAAAACATATCAAGTAGTCACAACTTCAAAATGTGAATGTATTAGCAAGAAACCTTTACCGTTTAGGAAAATGTTTTACAGAAGTATCGGAAAAAGCAACACCTTTTTTTCTTAACATAGTAAATTCCTTAATTAAATGGGGAAAATAACCTTCTATCTTAAGTGCCTCTATTGTTTCAGTTGGTTCTAATTTTTCGTTTAGCATACCGGCAAAGTGAATTAATAAAGATGAAAAATCAAGAAACCCTTCTTCTTTTTGCAATTCGTACTCATTTTCCAGCATCTGCAGCAACTTAAAAAGCTCCGAATATTCCTCTTTCGTTATATTCTTTTCGATAATTAATTTGATAAACGGATATTGATCTACATCTATCAATTTAGAAAGTAACTGTAGGTGAAATGACATTATTTCTTTTTCACTTTGCTGACTCATTCATAATACCTCCTTTTTCACCCAAAAAGTTTCTGATTCTAAGCGCCTTTATAACGGTATGTATCAAGGTTTTAGGACGAGCAGATTTCAGCAGAAAAAAATAAGTAGAAAAACTATTGCATTTTCAATTGAAACGTACTATCATTCTTAAAGTATTGAGCAAACAATTTCAGCTAGAATCATCAAAGGAGGGTCAAAAATGAATTGTTGGAAATCCATAAACTTTACGAAAGAATTTGGTATGAATAGGCTCTACTTTCTTTCATTTTTGATCGGTTTACTATCATTTGTATTTCTTTTTGTACCTGTTTCTAGTATTCATGGTACTGCACATGTAAGTGAGACTGGAATTATTCCATTCCTTGGTCTAGTTATTTTAATGCCAACCATTCATTCATTTATGCATATTTTACCATTAATTATGATGAATAAACGAGTTAAAATATATTTTAATCTTAAAAAAAGTATTGTACCGACATTTAAATATCCGGCTAAAACATTTCTATCAAAACCTATATCTTTAATGGCTGCATTTGCACCAATGTTATTTTTAACAATTCCTGGAATTATAGCTTCACTTATATTTGTTGATTTTTATGTATATATTCTATTATACACGGTAATTCATATAGGTTCATCATTTACCGACTACCTGTATATTCTTCAAATTATTAAAGCACCTAAACGTGCATATATTGAAAATCAAAAAGAAGGCTTCGCAATATTAGTTAAGGCTAAAAGTTAAAATCACCTGAGGCATCACTTTCAGGTGATTTTTATTTTAAATCCCTTCCTTCACACTATTCATATGTATGAAATTTTGGTAAAGTAATAAATGTGGTGTTTTCGAAAGTTTCACATATTTAAGAGAATCTAACTCCAAATAGATTTAAGGAGGTTTCTACAAGTGAGTATTATGTATCTTTTTTATGCGTTATTTATCCTATTAATTTTCAACTCACTAACACATCTATTTTGTTTGAAAATGGAAATGAATCAAAAAAAGCAATCATCTGTATTTAGAGTTATCAATGTAATGATCATGGTCTTACTGGTATCTTCCTATGTACGAGTTCTGAATGTGATCGCTTAAAAATTAGTAAAAACTGTGTAAAACAAACTGAGATTGTTTATTTTAATATATACTATGGTATATTAAACAGTAGTTTAAAGGAGTAAATCATTAGATTAGGAGTGTTCAGTAAATGAAAAAACTAGCAATTGCACTAACATTATCAGCAGGAGTATTAAGCTTAACGGCTTGTAACTCAGACAATGAAGAAGCTGTAGTAGAGACCGGCGCAGGTAATGTTACTAAAGACGAATTCTATAACGAGTTAAAAGACAGACATGGTGAACAAGTACTAAAGGAAATGGTAACAGTAGAAGTACTTGAAGATAAATATGATGTAACTAAAAAAGAAGTTGATGCTGAAATCCAAAAACTCAAAGATGAATATGGCGATCAATTTCAAGCTGTTCTTCAACAGGGTGGATATAAGGATGAAGATGCATTCCGAAAAGTTGTAAAGATTAGCCTATTGCAGGAAGCAGCTGTTTCAGAGGATATTAAAATTACAGATAAAGAAATTAAAACACAATATGAGCGTATGAAGACTGAACTTGAGGCTTCTCATATTTTAGTGGAGGATCTTGAAACTGCTAAAAAGGTTAAAAAAGAACTTGCTAATGGCGGAGATTTTGCTAAACTTGCAAAAGAATATTCAACAGACACAGCAAGTGCTAAAAAAGGTGGCGAATTAGGTTATTTTGCTCCTGGCAAAATGGTACCTGAATTTACAGATGCAGCTTATGCATTAGAGGTTGGAGAAGTAAGTGAACCAGTTCAATCAAAATATGGTTACCATATAATCAAATTAACTGACAAACGTGAAGCAAAGGATGCGAAAGTTGGTACGCTTAAAGAGGAAACAGCTGACATTCGCCGTGAACTATTAAGCAAAAAAATTGATCCAACTAAAGCGCAAGCAAAAATCGAAAAACTCATTAAAGATGCTAATGTTGATGTAAAACTTGATCAATTTGAGAATTTATTTAAAAAAGCACCTAAAGATGAAGCTGCAAAAAAAGAAGAAAAATAATCATCGTCAAAAAAAATGCTGATCCAATTGGATCAGCATTTTTTTATAGGCTAGATATACTTGTCGTGTCTTGCAAGGCGCTTACGCTTTTCTTGGCTACTGGGACAATTCTCTTCTTTGTTTTTTTTCACGTTCTTTCTCAATTCGGTCAATAAATATCTTTCCTTCACGTTCAATGAATTGTTGTTCTAGTCTCTTTTCCGCACTCATAGCTCGATAGGCCATATATCCACTCAAGAATATAAACAGTATCATCATAAAAACCCACCAAGGCACTCCAATAATCATTATATAGCCTCCTTGTCCAACTCTTCTTATACAAGTATATGAGGACAACTTTTAAATAATGACTAGTATTTAATCCTCTTCAAATAACGGCTTATAGAATGAACGATTGTCCAGTGCGAAAATTCTTTCGGTGAATTCACCAGGTTTAACTTTTTCGAGAGAACGATTCAGCATATTCATTTTAGCATCTATTAAATCAATTAAATGTAAAAGCTCTGCTTCTCGAACAAGTGGTGGTTTTGGACTACCCCATTCTGCTTTACCATGATGACTTAAAACCAAGTGCTGCAGTATAAGAACTTCTTCACCTTCAATTTGAAGCTCACGTGCAATATGTCCAATCTCTTCAACCATCATTGGAATGTGTCCAAGTAACTTACCTTCTAATGTATAGGTGGTTGTAATGACACCTGACAGTTCCTTTAACTTCCCTAAATCATGTAGAATAATTCCCGCATACAATAAATCTTTGTTTAGTTGAGGATATAGTGTATGTAATTCCTTAGCTAGCGCAATCATACTTACAACATGGTGAGCTAGTCCGGAAACATACTCATGGTGGTTTTTTGTTGCTGCAGGGTATGTTAACAGTGCTTCCTGATACTTTTTAACAAATGCTCTTACAATTCGTTGCATTGCAGGGTTTTTCATTTCAAAAATAGCTTCGGTTAGCTTTTCCATTAACTCTTCCTTGTCGACAGGTGCTTTTTCAATGAAATCTGTTACATGTAAATCATCAGTCGGTTGAGAAGGACGTAATGATAGTATTTTTAATTGGGCCTTACCTCGAAATTGATTAATTTCTCCCGTTAATTTTACAATCTTCTCTGGTGTGAAAGTAGTTTCATCTTCCTTAGAAATATCCCATAATTTCGCTTCGATCTCACCTGTAGCGTCGCGTAGAATTAACGTTAAGAATGGTTTTCCATTGCTTGCTACACCACGGTTTGACTCTTTGATAAGCACAAATCCATCGAAAGACTCCCCAACATTAATGTAACCTAATCCCCTGTTCATACCTATTCCCCTCCCAAAGGCACAAATTATTTAGTCCATATTATTTTTTGGTATAAGACTAAAAATTTCTCCAGATTCAATCACCTGGATAAACTTCATCAGCCATTTGTAATAATTTTGAGCGTAACGAAGGCGTTCTATGTCATTACCAATTTTAATACGCAATTCTTCACTACTAGTATCTTTTTGAATAGTAAGAAGCTCTTCAATTGCTTCATCTGCTTCTTCAATATTTGTTTCTGTATGGTGGCGCCAACGGTTACTAAAAAGTGAGGTGAAAGATTTATACCAATCTTCTTCTGATTTATACAAATCCTTGCGAATACCTTTTTTAAAAGTTGATTCAACCATCTTCATGTCCGTTAGCGACCGTACACCAGTTGACATACTTGTCTTACTCATTTCTAAGGCATCACGCATGCCATCTAACGTCATTGGCTCTTCTGCAAAGTACAAGACACCATACAATCGACCTACTGAAGAAGTGATCCCGTACAGGTTCATATTTTTGGCAATTACCTGGATAAATTTTTCTTTTGTTACTTCATATTGTTCCCAATTGCTTGTCTCATCTTGTTCAGACAATAGATGTCCCTCCAATATCTACATTAGTAAAGCGCATATCTATAAAAATTTTATCATTAAATATTACATTTTGCGAATAGATTCCTTCAAAACAGTAACATTCTTTACATTATGGTTGTTCATAAGCTGTCTCTTACACGTAAACAGAAGCACTTGCCTCTTTTTTGAAATAGTAGTTATTAGACGCATCATATGTTCTTCACGGATATCGTCAAAGTGTACAAAGGCATCATCGATGATAAATGGCATATGGTGTGTTTCACTCATTACTTCGCTAATAGCCAACCTTAATGCAATATACAATTGATCCTTTGTCCCTTGTGATAATTCAGTAATCATATACCTGACTTGATTAGCAGATTCAACCTGGAACAGTTGTTCTTTAGTGGGTGGAAAAACATTTATATACGATTGGTTGGTCAGGATCGTAAAAAATTCAGATGTTTGATGTATTATTTTGGACATGTATTTATTTCGATAGTTACTTTTTGCTTCCACTAATATTTCTTTTGCACTTTTTAAAACTGCCCATTTTTCCATAAGCTTGTTCAACTCTGTATTTTCAAGTTCCAAGCGGTGCATGGCCTCGGAATATTCATCAGAGCTTTCCATAGTTGACAATTCAGCGGTCAGTTCAGCCTGTACTCTGCGCAATTCTTCAAGTTTAACCTCCAGGCTCTCTATACTAGCATGGTATTCTTTGAGTTTTTCCGTTATGTTGGTTATGTTTTCAAAGTCGATGTTTTCTATGTGTTCATCTGATAAAACGAACCTCAACTGTTCAATCAGGTCTTCTTTTTTCGCTTCAAGCTCTTCCTTATCTTTGAGTGATTTATGTTTTTGATAGAAATCTTCTTCTGTGTTAACCTCAGCAACCTTCATTAAATTAAATTGTTCTTGCTTAAATACTTGAAGCTTTTGTTTTATAGAATTAATTTGCTCTTTAGTCATTGTGATCCACGATTCGTATTGCTTCATCAATTGAATATTATTGTTATAATCTTCAACCTTTTTCTGTAAAAAAGTATAACAATTATCCACGGTTACAAAGTCAGAACCCCAGTTTTGTTCATAGAAAAACGTTTTAATTCTTTCTGTAAGATTAGACTGTTCTACTATTAAGTTCTCTAGTAGTTGTTTTTTATTAGTTAAATCATGACTCCTCTTAAGTAATGCTTTGTACATATGGTAGAAGGATGGCCAATTATTTACATCAATCGTCTTTAATATTGGATAATAGTCACGTTGGAGTCTAATTCTTTCATTAATACGGTCCAGTTTTTGGTCAATTAATAGATGGCCTTCTTTACGTTTAATTTGCTCAACCTTTTTTGATTGTAGTTGATTTTCAAGCGCAGCTATTTTTTGAATTGTTTCGTCATGACTTGTAAGTAATTCTACTGCTTCCTCTTTTTCTTCTAAACTTATATTTGCCTGGTTTGATTGATCAGTAGAACTACCAATGATTTGCTCCAATGTCTGGAGCGAACGCTTACCCATTACCCACTGAAAAAGGCCAATTCCGACTAAAGCTATTGCAGTAAAATAACACCAGCTATATCCTTGAAGAAATCCGAGTAGGCTTAATAATGCTCCTAGTGTTATACATCCAATTAATATATTTATAGACGTTTTTTGTTTTTGTTTTTTTATAACTTCTAAATTCTTGTTTTGTTTTCTATTGTTATCCTGTATACGGGATTGATTGTAACTGTATATCCTGTTAGTAAGCTCGTCAACGTATTGGGAAGGTAAACAAGTTTCTTTCAGTTTTTTTAAATCTTCTTCAAGGTCTTGTATTTGTTTTTGTTGCACAATTTCTTCGTGAGCTGAATTTTCTTGTTCAATACTAAGTTTTTGACTTTCCTCATATAATTGAATCCACGTGTTTTCTGTTTGGTATGCTAGTGAAACATCATTTAATTTTGTGAAATCAAGTTTTGAATCAATCGTTTGTAACTCGTTTTTTAATTCTACTTCTTCTTCCTTTATATTATCTTCAAGATTTTCCTTTTGTTTTACAAGATCGTAATATGCAGTTTTAGAGTTCAGCAGTTCTTTCACTTTGTCATAAGTTTTTGTGATCATTAACCCATTTTTTAATTCCGTATGTTTACGATTTTGGTCAACATCATTATTATTTAAAACGGCAAGCTCACTTTCAAGGGGTAAAATCTTATCTTTTAAGGACTCAAAGCGGTTTAATCCTTCTTCGGGAAATGTTAGTGTGTCTGGATAGGTTTTAAGCTTTTGCCTATATTTGTCCAGCTTTTGCAGGCTTGGAAGTGCTTGTCGTAATTTTTCAGCTTCGTCCACATTTCTTTTTTGAGATTTAATATCAAGTTGAAGCTCTTTAATCTTGCTACGTGTTTCACTGCGTTTGCCCTTCTTTTCACTGTACATTTTTTCCTGACTTTTATATTCCTGAACTTTATTATAAAGGTAATCGAGATTATCAAGTTGTTGATTGATGATCGGTTTTTTACCAAACGGTTTAAACAAATCACCTATTTTGGCATCCAACCGTTTTTCAACTGCGTATATGTCCGTAGACCCCGTCAAACCAACGCCTAATAAAACTTCACCCAGATCTTCTTCTTTCATTGATTTTAAAGAAGTAAGGTCCAATGCATCAAATGAAAAAATTGACTCATATGTTGGACGAGTGATCCCATGCAATCGACCTTTTAGCCACTCTTCTCCAGCTTCTTCCCCGTTTGAAAGCAAACATCTTGCAGCACCATTTCTTACTTCATCAATTCGCTCAATCACGTATTCCCCAATATCTTCATCAACTACCGTTAGCGTTCCACCCATTTTACCACTTGTTTTTGAACGAAAAGAATTACGCTTTTTGGGTGGTAGTCCAAATAACATAAACAAAATAAATTGTTGAAGACTAGATTTCCCCGATTCATTTTCCCCATATATTACTTGAAGTTCATCAGGGTGAAAATCGAGTTGAAAATCATGCCATTTCGCAAATCCATATATACTAGCACGGATAAATTCCATATCAACCCTCACCATTCAGTAATTCATTTAATAGAAATTGTTTTGCCTTCTGCCTAACCATGTCCTCGTCAGTTTCTGAAATCGGATTGAGATATTTCCGTGCTTGTTTATGACGGAGTAACTCCTCCGTGTACTTATGTATGGGAGAATCCTGACTATGTCGAAGTAGTTCACCGATAAAATGGTCTCCCCGCATAAGTTCGTTTTCATTGAAATCCTGGTCAACTTTTACTTTGTACCGGAAAATATAAACCCATCTGCTGTTTGTTATCATCGATTCATTCAGTAGCTCAATTGTTTCCTCAATGAGACCATCTTTATCCCACACGTTCAATGATTGATTGGATCCTGTAAGCTCTACTGACAATAACTGTGGAACATCGTAATTTTGTTCCTGGATTTTCTGCTGTATCACCTCTTCAAGTACATGTGGTTTACTACTACCGGATACATCCACACTGATTGTATTAAATTGGATTGCATGTAAAGGAATGAATGTTAAACTGGGCTGACTCTTATTTAAAACTACATGATAACACCCTCTGTCACGAGACTCTTTACGATTCCTTCCCTGAATGTTTCCCGGGTAGACGATAAAAGGGGTCCTTTTCAGCACATCACGCTGATGGATGTGCCCAAGTGCCCAGTAGTCAAAATCTTTACTTATCAGATCATTCAACTGAAAAGGGGCATATGTATCGTGGTCAGTGTTACTTGATGAACTTCCATGTAGCATGGCTATGTGAAAAGGAACTTCTACATCGCTGCGTTCAAATTCAGTTGTTTTATTTTGGGTGACCGATCGATTTTCATAGCTGAACCCATAAATATTTGCTATTGTTTTATCACTTCTTTTGAAAGGGACATGGTTCACTTTTTCTTCGTTAAATATATGCACATTTTCAGGGTAGGTAACAGGGTATACATTACCATTTATAAAATCATGGTTACCGTAGGATATGTAAACACTTATGTTATGTCTCTGTAATTCTTCAAAAGCTCTTTTTAGTTTTATTTGTGCCTTAAGGCTCTGACGTTCGTTATCAAATAAATCCCCAACCAATAGGACAAAATCCACCTTTTTATTAATTGCGTTATTAACCAAATTGTTCAAAGCAACGAAAGTACTCGATTGAATTTCTTTAAAAATATTTTCTGGCATAGTGCTTAAACCCTGGAATGGACTATCCAAATGTAAGTCTGCTGCATGAATAAATGAAATTTGTTCCGCCATTGCTTCCTACCTCCAAACTATATCTGAATTTATTACTCTATTCTATCAAAATTAACATACGAATGCACGTTCTACACATAATGAGTCCCCTACAAAAAGTACGTGTAGGAGACTAATAATTTACTCTTTTTTAGACAAAGCAATTGCCTTTTTTAAATCCTTCAAAGAACTTGACTTACCATACATCAAAACGCCACCTTTATAAACTCGTGCACCAATAACAGCTAATACTATAATCGATCCTAATAAAATCCCAAGTGACAGGGCTATCTCCCAGAATGGTATGTCCAGCATTCCAACACGTAGAAACATTAGCATTGGTGTAAAAAATGGAATGTAAGAACTGACAACCACAAGGCTTGAGCCTGGTGTACTTAACCCATACATCGCAATAAAGAAGGCAATCATGATAAGAAAAATCATTGGCATAATTAACTGTTGTACATCTTCTGTTCTACTAACTAATGACCCTAACATTGCAGCAAGTGTAGCGTATAGTAAATAGCCTAAGATGAAAAAGACTAGTGCATAGATAAATAATGAAGGTGATGCCCCTTGTATACCAAAGTGTTCAAAGACGCCACCTGTAAGTTCATCCTGCTTAGACACGATTAACGTATAACCCACTCCCAGTAGCAGACCAACCTGAGTTAAACCTAGTAAGGCAATACCGATAATCTTCGCAAACATCTGTGTTACAGGTGAAACACTTGAAACCAGCAACTCCATTACCCGGGATGATTTTTCGGTTGCTACATCTGTCGCAATCATATTTCCATAGGTTATGACAGATAAATAAAGAACGAACAGCATAACATATACGATCCCACGCGCTTGACTAAGCTCCTCTGTTGATTTAGCACTTTCATCTAGCGCAACTGTGTTAAATGCTACCGGCGAATAAATCTCTGTGATTGTCTCTTGATTAACACCAGCTTGCTTTGTTGCAGCGGCTATCTTTAATTGCTGCAGTTGTTGCTGTATAACCAATTGCTCCGATGAGTCCGCAATATTATTTGCAAAGTATGTAGCTTCAGGTAGTTGATTGGCATTTAGATTCACTGTTATGAAGGCATTATATTCTTCATTTTCAACAGCTTTTTTTCCTATTTCTACAAAATTTTCATATGCGATCAGATCGATATCTTCACTTGCATTTTCAACGCCAGCCTCTAATTTTTTAAAGTATTCACCAGTTTCATCACGTACAGCTATTTTCGTTTTCTCATCGTTTGAAAAAGAATCAAAGATGGATTGGTAATTCGCAACACCAACAACAAATAATAATGTAATAATCGTACTGATTAAGAAGGATTTTGTTTTAAACCTTGTCATATAGGTATGAGACATTACTATCCAAAACTTATTCATAGGAGGCACCTACCTTTTCAATAAAGATATCATTGAGCGAAGGTTCCTCTAAATTAAATTTCCTGATAAACCCTTTATCTTGCAAGCTTGCAAAAATTGACTGTGATACCTGTTCGGTTTCTATCTGCAATTCACATCCACCAGTGATCGGCTTATATTTTGTTACCCCTTCATAACTGCGTAAAAACTGGAGATCCATATCGCCGTGAATGATCAGTTTTTTCTTGCCGTAGGAATCTTTAATATCCCTTAATGATCCATGTACAATTTGATTGCCTTTTTGCAAAATACATAAATTCTCACATAATTCTTCTACATGATCCATTTGATGGGAAGAAAAAATAATTGATGTCCCTTTTTCTTTCAGATCAACAACTGCTTCCTTTAGCATTTCTACATTAATAGGATCAAGACCTGAGAATGGTTCATCCATAATTAATAGTTTGGGTTTATGTATTACCGCTGAAATGAATTGTATTTTTTGCTGATTTCCCTTTGAGAGTTCCTCAACTTTTTTATCGATATATTCTGGGACTTTAAAACGTTCAAGCCAGGATTCCAGTTCAGCTACAATTTCATTCTTTTTCATCCCTCTTAATTTTCCAAGATACACAATTTGCTCCCTAACCTTGAGTTTGGGATATAACCCACGTTCCTCAGGAAGATATCCAATCAGATGACTCTTGTCATAGCCAATTGATTGCCCATTCCAGGTGATTTCCCCTGCAGATGCATCAAGTAACCCTAAAATCATTCGGAATGTGGTTGTTTTTCCTGCCCCATTACCACCTAAAAAGCCAAACATTTCCTTTTCAGGTATTTCTAACGACAGATTGTTAACTGCAGTATCTTTGCCAAATCGTTTGGTTACGTTTCTTAAAACTAATGTCACTTCTTATCATTCCTTTCACACTTTTGTTTTACGTATAAAGATCTAAATGGTTTCAAAGTTTTTCTACTTAGTTAAACTCATGCTTACTCTGATTATCAACTGTAATACTTTTTTTACACCTTTGGAACGTTTATAATATGGTTAGTAAAGACTCTAAGGAGGAATTAATATGCGTACATATGCATTAACTGTATTTAAACAAACAGGGGAGAAACTATTGGACGAAACCTTTACTGCCGAAAATGATGAAGAAGCAAAAAAAGTTGGAAGCGCACGATTGAAAGATGAAGGGTATTCGGATCATACACATCGTTGTGTTTCACCTGAAGCCAAATTACTACTTTTCCATAGGTAATCGTTAAAGCTACATAGAATAGCACATCAAAATGGTGTGCTATTCTGTGTTTTAAATCGACTTCAACAAAGAAAATTAATCAGAATGTTGTGATATAATTAGAATATGGATATTAATAAAGGAAACATTCGAATTAAATTATGGAGTATTGTGTCACGTTTAATCTGTATTGTGGCAAGTTTCTATTTTGTTTATCTTGCCTTTAACAGTAGTAATTACATAATAGCAGCTTTACGAGGCATGGGAGCATTATTTTGGGTTTACTTGGCTGTTCCTAGTGGTGTGGAAGCAAAAAAAAGTTCTTCTCAAGAGATTGTAAGGTTCTGGTTTTATAAAGAAAAGCCAAAAGGGTTGGTTTATTTTGTGTTAACAAAAGGAGTCGTCCTTCTAGGAGCAACTGGCTTTTTGATTTGGCTTTCAAATCCAAACTTAGAAGCGAAAGAAAATTTACTTTTGTCTGCCTCAACAAATCTTGTTACTTATCTACTAGGTGGGTTCTTTATGGGATGGTTTGTATGGAGATCTAACGATAAGAAGGCGAAGAAATTAGGACTTTACAAAGAAAAAAACTGAGAGTTATAGGGAAGCCTTGGACGAAATTCATCCAGCGCTTCCTTAACTTTATAATGCTATTTCTTATTGACCTATGAAGGTTGGTTTGCGCTTTTCAAGAAAAGCACTTACACCTTCCTGATGATCTTTCGTTTGTCTCAATTCCCATTGCGTTTTCTTTTCCTCAGAAAGATAATGCTTTAATGTCTCTTGTTGCTCATGATGATAAAGCAATTTCGTTTTGGTTATTGATGTTAATGGTTGCAGCAACAACTGCTTAGCAAGAGAAGCTGCATGATTGATTACAGGTTCATCACTTACTTGGTCTACTAAATTCATGGAATATGCGGTAGTTCCATCTACTTGTTTCATACTCCAGATAAATTGTTTTGCACCGTGAACTCCTAGTCGCTCCTTCAGCCAAAAATGCCCTCCACCATCAGGTGCAAGCCCTACTCCCAGGAAAAGCATGCCTAATTTAGCATCATTTTGTGCTACAACGTAATCAGCAGTTAAAGCCAGACTTAATCCAAGACCAGCTGCAGAGCCTTTAATTGCAGAGATGACTACTTTAGGCATTAAGTATAATTTTAACGCTACTTGTTCAATCATATCCATCACTTCATCATAAAAATCTTTGCTGGACCAATCAGTCATCATACTTACGTCTCCACCTGCACAAAAGGCTTTACCTTTTCCACTAATAATTACGACTCGATCATCACTTTGTTCAACAGTTGATATAACCTCAAGTAAATCCGTTAACATTTCTTTATTTAATGCATTGTAGCGTTCAGGACGATTTAAATAAATATAGCCAATCTGATCAACACTCTCATATAAAACCGTTTTCATTTATTTCCCACCCCTTATTAAATTTCTGTCTCAATTAATAAATTCTCTATCCTTTTAAAAATCCCTGCTTAGAAAACTTATCTTATCACCAAGCCTTAATGGTGAAAGCCTTAGTTCTTATACAGAAACGAAAGTTCTTTATAATAAAAAAAATACAACCTGCAATCACTTACATGCAGGTCGTACTAAATTATTCAGCTGGTTCGGTTGATTCAGCTTCTCCATATAATTCTTCTAGTGGTTTGGTAATAATACGGCTAACGTCATTGATTACCATGTTTAAGCGTTGCTCTTCCTCCATTAACTTAGAAATATCTTCATGCTGTTGAACTAACTCAACAACCTGACGTGCTTTCTCTACCTCTTCTTCAGTTATGTCCTGTCCTTGCATTTGCTTTTCTTGAAGTTCCATTTGTGTATCACGGAAGTTTTCAAACATTTGCTTCGCAGATTCATCACTCATTACTTTATCATAAGCACTTTTTAAACTTTGGAATTCTTCACTTTCACGGATCGACTTTTCTAAGTCATATGCACTATCATAAATATTAGGCACTGTATTTCCTCCTTCAAATTCAATCTAGATTAACTATAACAAACAACAAGAATCATGTATACCATTTCGAATAGACACCGGATAACTGTTGGCTTTTCGCCAGTTTGGTACTATTGTTATAATAGAAATAAGCTGTTTTATAAAAGATTGTTGTTATTTCAGAAAATGTATAAACTGCGACGTAGTTTACCGCTACGGAAATACACTACGCTTTCCGCGGGAGGCTGGTGAGCCTCCTCGTGCTACGCACTGTGGGGTCTCACCGATGCCTTTTCCTCCCGCAGGAGTCTCCGTGTATTTCCTTCGCTAGCAATGTATTAAATAAATGATCATCATGATAAAAACCTTTTTTCGGATTGATTGAAGCGTAGGGCAGTCGACTCCTGCGGGAACAGCGCGAGCTGAAGACCCCACAGCGGTGTTTTTCCGCGAGGAGGCTGAGGCCGTGCCCGCGGAAAGCGACTGCCCGAAGCGGAAATCAACGCAGTAGCTACGTCGCAATTTTCATCAACTACGAGGTCGGTTAAAGAGAAACAAAACTTTTGAAAAGATCCCAGAAAAAACAGGAACGAGGTTTTAACAATGATAAATCAATTACAAAATATATTTCCATCCTTGATTATATATGACCCTAAATACAAACATTTACATGAAGGATTCAAGTGGTTTTCATCAGAAGATAATCAGATTGTTGGTATACATAAAAGCGAAATCACAGATAAGGAAGAAGCTTTGTTGTCTGCATTCCTTTCTCCTTATAATGAATTAGGTACCCAATTAACAAATAAAGAACAATTTTGGGAAGACATACTGCATGGTGAACAGACTATATTAGAAAATAAACACTTGAAATTCTACCGTTTTATTTATTTTTCCTTCCAACAAAATAGAATAGAACCAAATCTTTTCAAAGAGGCTATCCAAAGTATTGCATCAAAACCACTGCCAGTATTGTGGTTGACGAACTACCAGGGCATATTGATTGAGGAACAAGCTGAAGTTGGATCTGAATCCATTTCCTATGATGAAATCATTGACGTTTTAATGAGTGACTTGTATGTAAAACTGAATTTATTCATTGGTCCATTCATGCATGATCTAAAAAATGCCAAACGCTTCTACCAAGGATTTGTTGAGAGCGCAAAAACAATTTTCGACTACACGGACAAACAGGTGATGTCCTATGTAGAAGCTATTCCCTATCTATATTCGGATCATGTAGATAAATCTTTTCGTGATGATACCAGACACTTTTTATTGAAAGAAGTACTCGAAGACAAAGAATTACTGCTTACAGTCGAAACTTTTTTATCATGTAACTTGAACATAACAGTTACTGCAAAAGAATTATATATGCACCGTAACAGTTTGCAATATCGAATTGATAAGTTTATTGAGAAGACTGGAATCGACATTCGTCAGTTTCATCAGGCTGCTACCGTTTATCTGGCTTTAATTTCCAAAAAATAATAGTAACCGTTAACATGCACAAAGGGTTGGTTATTATTTGTGCATGTTTCACGTATACAAAGTTGCATGGATTATATAAACTTAAGCTAACAATAAATGTTGGGGGAAAAAAACATGGCAGAGCTACGTTTAGAACATATTCAAAAATCTTATGACAAAAAATTAATAGCGGTTGATGATTTTAATCTGCATATCCAGGATAAAGAATTCATCGTATTTGTTGGACCATCTGGTTGTGGTAAGTCAACTACGCTGCGAATGATTGCTGGTTTAGAAGAAATTTCCGATGGTAATCTATTTATTGATGAAAAAAAGATGAACGATGTTGCTCCGAAAGATCGTGATATTGCAATGGTTTTTCAGAACTACGCATTATATCCACACATGAATGTATACGACAATATGGCTTTTGGATTAAAGCTTCGTAAATTTAAAAAGGATGAAATTGACAAGCGTGTACAAAACGCTGCTAGTATTTTAGGACTTGAATCCTATTTAGAGCGTAAGCCAAAGGCATTATCTGGTGGACAACGTCAACGTGTTGCGCTAGGACGGGCTATTGTAAGAGATGCTAAAGTATTTCTTATGGATGAACCTCTATCTAACCTTGATGCCAAATTACGTGTACAGATGCGTGCTGAAATTCAAAAGCTTCACAAGCGTTTGCAAACGACTACAATTTACGTAACACATGACCAAACTGAGGCAATGACAATGGCAACACGTCTTGTCGTTATGAAGGATGGTATTATTCAACAGGTAGGTGCACCAAAAGAAGTTTACGATAAACCTGATAACATATTCGTCGGTGGCTTTATAGGATCTCCATCAATGAACTTCCTGAATGGTACATTAGATGATGGTCATTTTGTAATGGAAGATTTAAAAGTTAAAATTCCAGAAGGAAAAATGAAAATGCTACGCGATCAAAACTTTGTTGGCAAGGAGCTTATTTTGGGAATACGTCCAGAAGATATTCATGATGAGCCATTATTTATTGAATCTACTCCAGAGACAAAAATTACTGCTTCAATTGAGGTGGCAGAATTAATGGGTGCAGAAACTTATCTGTATTCAAAAGTTAATGAGCAGGATTTCGTAGCTCGTATTGATTCACGCACGGATATAGACGGCGGTGAACAATTAGAATTGGCTTTTGATATGAATAAAGCACACTTTTTTAATCCTGAAGATGAGTTACGAATCCGCTAATATTGAAATATTAGAACTGAGTTTGGGATAAAAAAATACAAATAATAAGAGGGACGTCGTAAACGACAGTCCCTCTTTATTTGGTTTAAGCTGGAGGGCTTCCCCAGCGAGCCATGTTATTTATTGTTGTTATTTTCCGCTAAGTTGTTGTTGAGCTGTTTGAACTAAACGTTTTGTGATTTCCCCACCAACGGATCCGTTAGCACGAGAAGCTGTATCTGCACCCAATTGCACGCCAAATTCTTGAGCTATTTCATATTTCATTTGGTCAAGAGCTTGTTCTACGCCAGGCACTAAGATTTGATTTGAGTTGTTGCTAGCCATGAATATCACCTCCTGTAATAGATATTGTGTACATAAGCAAGAATCTTATCACTGATAATTGTTGGAAATTAAGGTAAGAAATTGTATGCATAAAAAAGGCCATTACAACAGAGGTAATGGCCTTTTGGTTACGCTTTTAATTTCCCTTTTTGACTCCCTATCTTGGATGAGTCATTTCTTTAGGATTTACATAATTATCGAATTGATTTTCTGTTAAAAGACCTAATTTTACTGCAGTTTCTTTTAATGTTGCATTATCTTCAAATGCAGTTTTAGCTATTTTAGCTGCGTTTTCATATCCTATATGTGGATTTAAAGCAGTTACGAGCATTAACGAATCATTCAAGTATTTTTCTATTTGTTCATGATTTGGTTCAATTCCCTGGACACAGCGCTCATCAAACGATAGCATGCTGTCTGCTAACAACTGACAGGATTGGAGGAAGTTATAAGCTATGACAGGTTTAAATACATTGAGCTCAAAATTCCCTTGGCTTGCTGCGAAACCAATTGTTGCGTCATTTCCCATAACTTGTGCAGCAACCATTGTCACCGCTTCACTTTGCGTAGGATTAACTTTTCCCGGCATGATTGAGCTTCCTGGTTCGTTAGCAGGAATAATAATTTCTCCAATTCCACAACGAGGACCGCTTGCTAACCACCGAACATCATTTGCTATCTTCATTAAATCAGCTGCTAAGGCTTTTAAAGCACCATGGGCATAAACTGTTTCATCATGGCTTGTCAATGCATGAAATTTATTTGGCGCGGAAATAAAACTGTTACCTGTATACGCATTAATGGCCTTACAAACTTTGTCAGAAAACTCTGGATGTGCATTTAAACCGGTCCCAACTGCTGTGCCTCCTATCGCTAGTTCTTTTAGGTGGTGAAGGCTTTCGTTAATCATGGTTTCCGATTTTTCCAGCATGCGGTGCCATCCGCTGAACTCCTGTCCTAATGTTAATGGAGTTGCATCCTGTAAGTGTGTACGACCAATTTTCACAATGTCCTGAAATGTATCCATTTTTACCTTCAGTGAATCCTTTAATTTACGAGTAGCTGGTAAAACTTCATTTTCAAGTTTTAATACAGATGCAATATGCATACCTGTTGGATATGTGTCATTTGAGCTTTGCGATTTGTTTACATCATCATTAGGATGTAACTTTGCATCACTGCCTCCTTGCTTTAGCCACTCGTTTCCAACATATGCTATTACTTCATTTACATTCATATTTGACTGGGTTCCACTTCCAGTTTGCCAAACAACTAATGGAAATTGTTCGTTAAGTTCATCATTTAAAATTTGATCTGCAGCATATTCAATTGCCTCAAATTTTTTCTGTTCCAATAAACCCAGTCCATTGTTTGCTTTAGCAGCACTTTTCTTTAATATAGCAAATGCTTTAATTACTTCAACTGGCATTTTTTCATTACCAATTGGAAAGTTCTGTTTACTGCGTTGCGTTTGTGCCCCCCAGAATTTGTCTGCAGGTACCTCAATTTCCCCAAGCGTGTCCTTCTCAATACGGTAGTCCATTTTATGTTGCCTCCCTATGTAAATGCTTACGTGACTCTATATTCTATTGTAACAAATTTTTTCTGTAATTAGAAAACCTGGGCATTGTTCTTGTTAAAGATGTTACAAAAAAAGTACACCTAGCATGTTATACTATAATTCATTCATTATTTACTTTCATCTTTGGCACCTATTCTATAAAATAAGTACATGTAATAGAAATCATTTTGAATTTTCTTCGTTGACTATACAATCTAAGGCTATTAATTGACTATATGAAATAATAAATAGTATAAGGGGGACTTTTATCATGCCAAATATTTGGACACATATGCTATTTTGTGAGGATGTGGTTGATACGATTGATAATCCAACACCTTTTTTTCAACATGAAGCTTATATGAAATTAGGTGCACAAGGTCCAGATCCATTTTTTTATCATAACTTTTGGCCATGGGTTAAAGATCATTCAGTTGGCGAAATCGGTACAGCACTTCATACAAGGAAATGCGGCGATTTCTTAATCGATCTAATCACTGCTGCAACAAATATGGACTCACACGTAAAAGCATATGTGTTCGGATTTGCTACGCATCATATTTTAGATCGTAATGCCCATCCCTATATACATTATAGAGCCGGCTATGAAGGTAATAAGCATCAGGAACTGGAAGTATTAATTGATACAGTTATGATGGAAAAATTTCATAATATGAAAACATGGAAAGCGCATGTTTTTAAAGAAATAGATGTCGGATTTTCATTGGATAAAGACATTATAGAATTATTACATTCCACTATAAAAAAACATTATCCAGAAGTTGTGAAGGAATCTAACGTCTATATACAGAAGTCTTATCGGGACATGAAATTAGCATTAAAGATATTATCCGATCCTTATGGTTGGAAAAATAAATTGCTGAAATCACTTGTATCTTCTTTTTCCCACCAACCTATCAATAATGACATTGATTATTTGAATGAAAAAGAAGTTACTTGGAACCATCCAGCAACAAACGAACCGTCTTCCCAATCATTTATGGAGTTATATGAAAACAGTCGTGCTGAGGGAATTGAGATACTGAACGTGGTGTTACTTTTTTGGCGTAATCCGACAGATGAAAGAAAACATCAATTGCGTAACCTGATTGGTGACCTTTCCTATGACACTGGGAAGCCTCTAGAATTAAACTTAAGCAATAAGTACAGCGATCCTATTGTATAATTATTGCATTATGCTTTGATAACTTGGCTTATCGCCAAACCTTAGTTGCACTTATGCTGAAAGAAATTTACTATACTTTCTTAACTGCTTAGAAAGGTCAGGATCACTTTTCGTGATCCTGACCCTTCTGTTA
Source organism: Virgibacillus sp. DJP39 (assembly GCF_049310925.1). Classification (NCBI taxonomy): domain Bacteria; kingdom Bacillati; phylum Bacillota; class Bacilli; order Caryophanales; family Bacillaceae; genus Virgibacillus; species Virgibacillus sp. DJP39. The sequence goes on from NZ_JBMERP010000009.1 coordinate 21,231, forward strand.
TTTCGGTGTAACATTAACTTCTTCTCCAGATTTTGTGCTGTTTTTTGCTTCGCTAATACCTTTATCGATATTCACAAATCGTAACAAAATGATACCTATTACAAAAAAGACAAGCAAGGAGACAATCCCTAATCGGCTTGATCCAGTGAGCTGACCCACTAATGCAAACAGAAACGGTCCAAATATCGCTGCAAACTTAGAGGATATACCATAGAACCCAAAGAACTCACCATGTTTATCAGCAGGCACCATACGACCAAATATAGACCTACTCAAGGATTGTGCACCACCTTGAACAAACCCTACACATACCGCCAACAAGTAAAAGTGTAATGCTGTTGTCATGAAGTAACCTAGAATTACTATCCCAATATAGAAATATAACGTAATCGTTAAAGCTTTTTTTGCAGTGATTTTTTTTGCAATCCATCCGAATAAAAAAGTGAATGGAATACCAACAAACTGTGTAATTAATAATGCTGCAATTAATGAATTCTTATCTATTCCTATATCTCGCCCATAAATTGTCGCCATTTTTATAATCGTGGAAATACCATCGTTGTACATCCAAAAAGCTAAGAGAAAGATTAGTAATTGCTTGTATTTTTTAATTTCTTTAAAAGTGGAACTAACCCTTGTAAAGCCGATTGAAATATAGGATTTGTCTCGTTTGACAGGTGCCTTTTTTTCTTCTTTAATATTTCTAAGAAGTGGTAAGGAAAAAACAAACCACCAGATACCAACTGAAACAAATGATAACTGACTAGCCACAGTTGCATTTGGTATACCAAACCATTGATATTTTAAAATCATCAGTAAATTGATTGCAAGTAAAATACCTCCGCCAATATAGCCAAAAGCGAATCCATTAGAAGAAATTCTGTCTATGTCATCTCCCTCAGCTATTTCAGGTAAAAATGCGTCATAAAAAATATTCGCACTGGAAAAACCAATTGTTCCTATTATTAATATCAGTGATGCAAATATATAATCACCTTCACCAACAAAACCCAATAAGACACTCGCTATTATTCCCATAAAGGCAAAAAAGCGTAAAAACTTTTTCTTAGCAGCTGAATAGTCACTTATTGCACCAAGAAATGGCGCAATAATGGCAACAATTAAAACCGCAATAGATTGTGAATAACCCCAGTAACTAGTTGCCAAAGATTGGTCTAATCCCGCTGCTGCAACATCATAGTAAAATATAGGCAATACCGCTGCCATTATAGTAGTTGAAAAAGCAGAGTTTCCGAAATCATATAGCATCCAACTATAAACTGTTTTCTTTTTCATTCGTTTGGACACCCCTTTTCCAGGTTAAGCTTTAATAGTAATTAAATAATTTGATAAGATGTAATTTATCAGATACTTTCTAAGGAAGCTGCAGTTTGATTTGTATTTTCTATAGCACTTGTTAATTTTGTCATACGCTCAACCTGCTGATCTAATACTGCTTCTAGTTGTTGGATAGTCGCAGTTGTCTCTTCAATAACACCTGCCAAAGCATCAATCGCCCCATCTATTGTTTCAGAAGAAGTTTCAATCTCTTTCGCCTGTTTTGCCAAATGACCTAAATATTTGATAAAATTGATCAACTGATTTGTAATTTTTTCAAAGTCTGACTTTGTTTGATATACGTTTTGCGTACTGTCATGCAGCTGCTGTTTATTGGTGTTAACCTGCAATTGGGCTTCTAGTGCATCAGATTCTATTATGGTAAGGTTCTTCCGAATCTGCTTAGCTGTTGATTGAGAAACTTCTGCAAGCTTACGAACTTCACCGGCGACTACTGCAAATCCTTTACCCGAGTCTCCAGCTCTTGCTGCTTCAATACTTGCATTTAATGCCAACAAATTTGTTTGTTCGGCAATTTCTTGGATCTTCGAAGTAAACACACTGTTTTCATGCATTTTCTTTACCAAATTCTCCATATTATGATTTAAACCTTCAAACGAGTGATAAAATCCATCCATCATGTTTGCCAGTGAGTCCATTGATTTTTGACCAGACATTGATAGTTCCTTTAATTCTTCTCCATCAGCAGTACTTTTAACAAATGAACTGGACATTTTTGTTAAAAGTTTTTTTGTACTATCTGTTGTCACTGTTATGTCGGATGCAGTTTCCGCTTGAGATTGGCTTGTCGCAGCAATTTCTTGAAATGCAATTCTCATCTCACGCAATGATTCTGAATTAGAATTGCTTTCCTGTTCCAAAATAGACATTTGTGTTTTGACATTATTAGCTCCTGCCTGAACAGTTTGCGTTAACCTTAACTGTTCTTCACCCTTACTTTCACTTTCAGCCAAAGCAGACTGGGCACTTTCCAAAAGTCTTCTTGCAACACGTACCTGGATAAACAAGACAACAAACACTAAGATAAAAAATACAATCGTAATGGCTGTGGCACGTGTATCAAAACCAATTACTTCTCCCTTTTCAATTACAAAAAAAACGAGTAGGGATAACCCTAAAACACCACCAGTTACTAAAACTGCTAGAGAGAGTGAGATAGCAGCTACAGCTAAAACATAAAATGTGAAGAGCATATTTGTAACATAATCTGAACTTAAAATAATGATAAACGCTATACTCGTTAAGCTAACAATTGCTATATAAGGAATCGCTTTCATAAATATTCGTTTAAACTGGAATAGTCCAATAACCCCTAGACAAATTGCACCTCCAAGTCCTATGGAAACTATGTTGATGATTGGTGCTCCAACAACAACTTCAGCACCGACACCAAGAAAAATTGAAAATAGTAGGATATAAATAAGTACCTGATTTTGTCTTTCCATCATTGAACGACTGTTTTCTTCCATTCCTTTTCCCCCTTTTTCACATTAAATTCATTAAAAATGCCCTACCCACTAAAGGCAAGGCAATTAATCTAAGTTTTATAATTTATTCCCATATAAAATGTTTGTAGGCTTTGCTTAACCGGTGAAACTCTTCCTTTTCTCCATTTTCCAAAGAATAATTTATTGCTTGTTCGAGATGTTTTTTATTCCATTGGAAACAAAGCTCGTCTAGTAATAGTCTGGATACAAGTTTAAATTCAAACGAAATTTCTCGTTTTGCTTTCAGTGGTTTTCCATCATATCGACAGTATCGATAAAAAATCTTTTGTTTTTTCATGGAACTTGCCCCCTTGTTCCTTTTTTCTATTATCCTAAATGTTTGGAATAATTGCAACAAAAAATAATAATTATTTCAAAAAAATCCTGTTTTGGTCGAGCGAAACTTAATTAGCTAACCACAATAGATATAACCACATGCTTGAATGTTTCTCTAGACTCATGACACACTACTTTGGTAGACTATTATAGCTATTATTAATTGATCTCAAACCCAGAACATAAACGGAGGACCCTCATGACACATTCGGAAAACTTGAAAAAGGGCGAGAAAGGTGCTTGGATTAGCATTTTTGCTTACCTTATTTTATCTGTAACTAAACTAATCGTAGCCTATTTTGGGAATTCAGAAGCATTACGAGCAGATGGGTTAAATAATTCAACGGATGTTATTGCATCTATAGCCGTGTTGATTGGTTTAAAAATATCCAGAAAACCAGCAGATAATGATCATCACTATGGGCATTATCGTGCAGAAACAGTAGCTTCTTTGTTCGCTGCCTTTATTATGATTTCAGTTGGGATTCAAGTGATTTACGATACAATCCGTAAACTTTGGCTTGGGGAAGTAACTGAACCGGACCCTATAACTGCCTGGACTGCACTGGGTGCTGCTGTGATTATGTATGGTATCTACAAATACAATGTAAGCTTAGCAAAAGAGATTGAAAGTCCAGGTCTCCACGCAGCTGCACAGGATAATAAATCGGATGCCTTCGTTAGTTTAGGAGCATTTGTCGGGATAGTGGGGGCACAGTTTGGTTTGTACTGGTTGGATCCTATCGCAGGTCTAGTTGTAGGCTTGATTATATGTAAAACAGCATGGGATATCTTTAAAGATTCAACACATGCACTTACCGACGGTTTCGATGCAAAGTTTTTATTTAAAATAAAAAAAAGCATCGCCAGAGTAAATGGTGTTAAAGAGGTCAAGGATATAAAAGGCCGCGTCCACGGTAATCAGTCCTTTATCGATATAATTATTTTGGTGGATCCTGATTTGACTGTTAAAGCAGGCCATGACATAACAGTTCACGTTGAGAATTTACTAGCTCAAAAACATAATATATACTACGCACACATTCACATTGAGCCTTATTAAATGTACAACACATCGTTAAGTCTAATGCTGAAATCCTTAGTTGTACTTATGCAGTAAGAAAGGATTTACACTTTCTTACCTACCTAAAAAAAAGAAGCTAAAAGATAAAATCACCTTCTAGCTTCTACTTTTATTTGTTAAACCTGCTAACAAATCATCTATACTTTTCCAACCATATGCCGTCTCCTGATACGTTCCCTCACCTATGGTCGTTTCTTCTACACCGATAGGTTCTGCCAGGCATCTTTCGTAAAACCTGCTTGATGGGTTCTGTTTTAGCACCCATACAAGAATTGATGTATTTCCTTTTGACTTCATGTCCTCTGCAAATACCTGCAATAATTTTACACCTAAACCTAAACGTTGAAATTCGTCCAACAAATAGATTGTATAAATTTCACTATCGAAGTTAAACCGTTTTGTTCTTTCAGGACCACCATTTACAAAGCCCACGATTTGTTTTTCGTTATGAACTACATAGGTGCATTGATCTTCCTTCTGTAATTTCAAAACGGTTTGCCATAAGGCCAATCGATTTTCGTACGTTATATTTGATATATCTTTTTCATTTAACAATTCTTTATAAGTACTTTTCCAACTATTAATATGTATGTTAGCTATTGCCTCTGCATCCTCATACTCTGCTTTTCTTGTATAATACATGTCTCGAGCCCCCAAGTAAAATCCTCTTTCTATTGAAAAATAAACGTTATAAACTCATAATGAATACTGTTGCAATAGCACCTACTACTACCAAAATGATATTCAGTCCAAAATAAGCCAGGATGATTGCAACAACGCCACCAATAATTCCAATATGTGGATGCTCTGGCCGAACCAATAAAATACCTGGAAAGATCAAGGCCCCAAGTGCGGCATAAGGAATAGCATTTAACCAGCGATTAAGCCAATCAGGAAAATTTATTCGATCCACAATATAGGCTGGTATAATTCTGGGAATCATTGTCGCTAAAGACATTCCAATAATAATTGCAATTATCATTTCGGATCCTCCTTAAGCAAGAAAATCCCACTTGCTGCACCAATAACTGTACCTGCTACTATTGCCCATCCTTCACTCGTAAATTGACTGAATAGAACATTGATTAGTATTGCAAATACAGCGATCAATCCAACTCTTTTCTCCTTTTTGACAGAAGGAATCAGTAAACCGACAAACATAGCATATAATGCAATACCCATGCTTTGGCTCAGTTGAGATGGAATAACTTCACCCAATACTCCCCCTAAAAATGAACCCACAATCCATGAAAAATAAGCAGTAAGAATTAATGCAGTATAAAACAATACTCCCTTTTCTTTTTTAGCTTCTGTAGGATGTAGTGAGGACATTGCAAACGTCTCATCAGTCAACCCCAATGATAAAGGAACTTTAGCATTTAGTCCAATTCCCCGGAGTCTGTTCATAAAGGACAAACTCATAACAAAATGCCTAAAGTTTAATACCAGAGTAGCGATAACAATTTCTAAAAAACCCGATCCCGCAGCAATCATATTAACAGCCATAAATTGGCTCGCACCTGCAAATACAAAGACACTCATTAACGTTAATTCCGTTAGGGTCATGCCTGCCTGCCTTGCAAGAACGCCATATGTAATTGCAATTGGTAAATACCCCAGCATAATGGGCAAACCAACTGCTATACCTTTTTGGATCATTTGCATTGAAGGGGATAATTCTCTTTTGCTGATTGAATTTGTTGCCATCTTATTCTACCCCCTCAAAAATGAAAATTTAGATAAGTATATACTACTTTTTTGAATTTAAAAAGAAATTTGTTTAGGAACAAAAGCGCAAGCGCCCTGGGTAGAGACGTACGGACTGGACTGAGCCGCAGGAGATAAAGGAAACATACCCCTGCAATAGGGGTATGCCGACGTTGGACGGCAAGTCCGCTTTTAGTCGGCCCTCCTCTGGGGAAGGAAGCCGATGTTGACTTATCGTACGAAGGCGAGGGAAGTCTCGCTAGTCTCTGGGCGCTGGAGCTGGACGTGGCTGTTTATGTACCATGGTTATCCACAGCCTGTAATTTTATAGTTTCTAAGCAGCATAAAAGGTCAGCCAATGGTTGGCTGACCTTGATTAAGAAATGATACTTTCTAACTTACGTAATCCCTCAAGCAATCTTGGAGAAGGCCTACAATATAGTGACTCTTCCAAGACATGTATGTTGCCAGACTTTACGGCTTTCATCTGATCCCAATTTGGTCTTTTCATTATAAGTTCTGGTCGCATTTTTTCTTCTTTAACACCAACCCAAACCATGCATATATGATCTGGGTCTTTTTTTCTAACGGTTTCCCAATTGGTCTGAAAACTTGCAACATTTTCTTCTTCAAATACATTAGTTGCTCCTATAAGCGCGCTTAATTCCGTGAGCCAGTTTAAACCACCCGGAGTAAAAACAGGTTTTGGCCACCACTCCCAATAAAGCGTTGGTTGGACTAATCTATGCTTTGCATTCAAACGGAATTCATCAATCGCGTGGCGGAATTTTTTTGCCATCTCGGAACCTAATTGAGGGAAGTTTAAAGCAGATCCAATTTCTCTGATATCCGATTCGATTTCTTCAAGAGTGTTGGGGTTTAAAATTATATATGGTAAACCATAATTGTCCAGTGCCTCAATGTTTTTTTCCATCCCTGGGACACTTAAGGATGCTAAGACAAGATCAGGTTTAAGCTTTGCTACTTTATCCATATCTATTGATAAGTCAGGTCCAACACGTGGTAATTGGTTTACTTCTTCCGGCCAATCCGAAAAGTTATCTACTCCAACCAGTAATTCTGTTTTACCTAAATAAGCAACAACCTCTGTATTACTCGGACAAATAGACACAATTCTCATAGCGAACTCCCCCTAAAATGGTAGCTACCTTTCTTCACCTTGATCGGTAATCAGTAACGGGCCATCCTTTGTAATGACAATGGTGTGTTCATACTGAACGGAACGGCCACCATCTGTTGTTCGTGCAGTCCAATTATTAGCATCCATTTTGCTTTTCCAAGTGCCCTCGTTAATCATAGGTTCAATTGTCACGACCATTCCTTCTTTTAAACGAACACCTTTGTCGGGTAAACCAAAGTGTGGAATGTGAGGCTCTTCGTGAATAGTTGGCCCAATACCATGACCGGTAAAATCCCGAACAACTGAAAATCCTTCATCCTCGGCATATGTTTGAATTGCATGGCCGATATCGCCAATCCTACTGCCAGCCTGGGCTTTTTCTATACCTTTGTATAATGCCTTTCTCGTTACTTCCATCAACCTTTGGCCAACTTGATCAACATTTCCAACTGTATATGTCCATGCGGAATCAGCTAAACCTCCATTTAAATTAACAACCATATCAATTGTTACGATATCACCGTCTACCAGTTTTTCTTCTCTTGGGAAGCCATGACAAATCTCGTCGTTTACAGATGCACAGATGGCATACGGATACCCACTGAACCCTTTTTGTTCAGGAGTAGCTACGTGCTTAGCCAAATACTTTTCGACGAATGTATCAATTTCCATAGTGGTTATCCCGGGTTTTATCATTTTTGCAATTTCTTTATGTGTTTGAACGAGTAATTTGCCAGCCTCTTGCATCATTTCAATTTCCCGTTTACTTTTTCGCGTTATCATTAACTTCTTCCTTTCAACAATAATTATATCTAGGGTATTTTAGTAAATTTAATTTTATGCACCCACTAGTTTATCATATTTTTATGTAAATTTGATTGTTTATGTTCATACTGCGGCAAAAAGGCATGCAGAAAGTATAATCCTTCTTGCATGCCAGGATATGGGTATAGTCAGAATTAGGATGACCCAACCTCACGATGTTCCAAAGTTAAAAGTAATCACTTACATTATAAATCTTTCCATTTTCAATACTACCTTCATCGTTAAGGATATCAACCAGGATTCCTGCGACAGCATCTGTTCCTTTGAGCTTGTTGTCTTTCTTATACGCTATAAATGTGTTTACATCAATAAATGATTGCTTAGATGTTGAACGAATCTTTTCCTGCATTTCGGTGTCCATAATACCAGGACTAAAAGCAATTACTTTATTTCCTGTTTTTAATTCTTCCTGCTCGAGTGCCACTGTCTCAGTATATCGGTTAATACTAGCTTTTGAACTGCAATAAGCACTCCAACCATAAATCGGACGTTCTGCTGCACCCGAAGTGATGGTAACACCTATCATCGTTACTTCAGTTTCAGTTGATTCTTTTAAAAATAGATTCGTTAAAACCATAGGTGCTATAGAGTTCACTTGCATATGATAAGCAAGATCATTACTTTTAATGATCATTGAAGGATCAATTGGATCCAATACCGCGGCATTATTAACGAGGTATAGAGTTGTTAAATTATCAGTAAAGACTTCATTCTTTATTTTCTCAAATGTATTTTCAATTTCAACAACATTACTCAAGTCGCATGTAAAGTGAGTAAAAGTTACATTGTTAGATTTCGCATAATTGGCTAATTCAGTTGAATCTGTACGCGCAATACCAATTACATGAATCCCTGATTCCAATAAATATTTAGCAATAGACTCTCCAAGTCCTCGTGATGTTCCAGTGATAATCGCATACTTCATGTAAAATCCTCCTTAGATGTCATTATCTATTAATACCCCATTTTCAATTAGAAAAAACTCTACAAATATCCCCGTGCAAAATAGTTACACGGGGACATAATGTAGTTCCTTAATGTTTAATCTCATTCCAGTAATGCACTAACGTCTCAATACCTTTATCAAAACTATCCAAAGGAAAACTTTCATTTGGTGAATGCAATCTGTCATCTGGCGTACCAAAGCCTAACAGTACAATCGGAATATTATAGATCGATTCAATCCACTCAACGACTGGTATAGACCCACCCATTCGTACATAGACAGTTTCCTTTCCGAAAGCTTTCGTATAGCTTTTCGCAGCCTTTTGAATCAATGGGTTAGTTGGTTCCACTTTGTATGCTTTTGCTGAAAGTTTTTCTTTTTTAACTTCAACGGTCACACCGGTCGGAGCAACCTTATTCACATGAGCCTCAAGTAACGCCTGAACCTTGTCAGGGTCTTGCCCAGGAACAAGGCGGCAAGTGATTTTAGCTGATGCTGAAGAAGGGATAATTGTCTTGGTGCCTTCTCCCTGATAACCACCGGATATTCCATTGATTTCAAATGTTGGACGTGCCATTGTGTGCTCTTTTGCAGTGTATCCTTTCTCGGATGCAGTTTCTTTTACACCTGCTGCTTCACTGTAGTCTTCCCCCTGAACTTGATCAATCAGTTCTCGTTCCTCATCTGTCAATGGTTCAACATCATCATAAAATCCCTCTACAGTAACTACTTCATCCACATTTTTCATTGATGCTAAAATATGATTTAATGCCATAATTGGATTTCTTATAGCGCCACCATACATTCCAGAATGTAAATCATGATCTGGACCTTTTACATTGACCTCTATTCCGGTGAATCCTTTAAGTCCGTACAGTATAGTAGGCTGGTTCTTGGCAATCATTCCAGAATCAGAAATCACCGCAAAATCCGCAGCGAATTTATCACTTTTTTCGTGAAGAATACGGTATAAGTTTTCACTACCTACTTCTTCCTCACCCTCAATGCATACCTTTACATTAATTGGCAATTTACCCTCTGTATTCATATAAGCCTCAAAGACAGCCAAGTGCATAAACACTTGACCTTTGTCATCACTAGATCCACGTGCGTAGAGCCGACCATTTCGTACTTCAGGCTTAAATGGTTCGCTATCCCATAAATCAATTGGATCGACCGGCTGTACATCATAATGGCCATAAAATAAAACAGTAGGCGCTTCTGGTCCTGCTCCATTATATTCTGCAAAAACTAATGGGTGTCCCCCAGTGTCTATTTGTTCAACGTTTTCAAAATGAATATCATTTAAAAAGTTTTCTACAAAGTCTGCTGCTTGCTTGATATCCTTTTTATGTACATTAGCAGCGCTAATACTTGGAATAGATAAAAATTGATTAAGTCTCTCTAAAAGTTCCGCTCTATTATTTGTCAGATACGATAATACCTTTTCACTCATCGTGAATACCTCCTCAAGCTTTTGATTTTATCTTAGCATAAGGAAACAGTCCCCCGCTACGTTAAAGTTATATAGCGTTGGAGGACTGTCCCCTTCTCGTTACTATTGTAATGCTTTTTCTAAATCCTCTATCAGATCGTCACTATCTTCAATTCCGACAGAAATCCGGATTAGTCCATCGGTTATTCCCAGTTCTAAGCGTCTTTCCCGGGGAATGGATGCATGTGTCATTTGTGCTGGCAGTGAAATAAGACTCTCAACTGCTCCAAGACTTTCTGCTAAAGTGAAGTATTTTACTTTTTCTAAAACCTTTTCAGCCAGTTCTCCACTACCTACATCAAACGATATCATACCGCCATAGCCTGATGCTTGCTCTGATGCAATGTCATGTCCTTTATGACTTTTGATTCCAGGATAATAAATAGTTGACACCTTGTCATGGTTTTGCAAAAAAGTTACGATCTTTTTCGTATTGCTCTCTGTTGCTTCCATTCGTAATGCCAATGTTTTAATTCCGCGCATTAACAGCCAAGAGTCCTGTGGTCCTAATACCCCACCTACTGAATTTTGGATAAAGTGAAGTTCTTTTGCTAATTCATCTGAATTTACTACAACTACCCCAGCCACTACATCACTATGCCCACCGATATACTTGGTTGCACTATGAAGGACAATATCTGCACCTAAATCTATTGGTAGCTGCCAATATGGTGTAGCAAACGTGTTATCCACTATCAATTTTAAATCATGCTTTTTCGCAATTTCTGCCATCTTTTTAATATCAGTAATTTTTAACAATGGATTTGTTGGTGTTTCAACATAAATCGCTTTGGTTTTATCCGTTATCGCTGCTTCCACTTTTTCCGGATAGCTTGTGTCTACATATGTGTGATCTAAATTAAAACGATTCAACACACTTGTCATCAAGCGATACGTACCACCATATACATCATCTGTCATTACAACATGATCATCGGCATCAAATAACATCATAACAGAAGTGATAGCAGCCATACCTGACCCGAAAGCAAAGCCAGCTCTGCCATTTTCTAATTCGCTTATTACTGTTTCGAGTGCATGGCGAGTTGGGTTACCCGTTCTTGAATATTCGAATCCCCTGTGCTTACCAACTTGGTCCTGTTTGTACGTGCTTACTTGATAAATCGGGACAGAGACTGCACCTGTTTTCTCATCATTTGTAATTCCACCATGAATCATTTTGGTTTTTGCTCGCATTTACTTCTCCTCCATATCATTTAACATAGCTAGAATCTATAAATACCTTTGCTAAGATATCTGTCACTACCATCAGGAAAGATCGTTACAATTGTTGATCCAGGTTTTGCTACCTTTGCTTCCTCAAGTGCTGCGTACATAGCGGCACCCGAAGAACTGCCAACTAGTAACCCTTCTTTTTCAGCAAGTTCCTGCACCAGTCTAAATGCATTATCATCTGACACGGTGTGGATTGCGTCGAAGTAATCCCGATTCATATAATCAGGCAAAAACTCCATGCCAATTCCTTCTGTTTCATGAGGACCAGAATCACCACCTGCAATAATCGAACCCTCCGGCTCAACAATTACATTTTTTATAGCATTCGTTTTTTCTTTAAAATAACTGGCTGACCCCATAAATGTCCCACCAGAACCTGCACCTGCAACAAAAACGTCCGGATTCCCGGCCAAATCGCGAATAATTTCAGGTGCCAATGTCTCGTAATACGTCAGTGGGTTTGCAGGATTTTTAAATTGCTGTGGTGAAAAACTGTTTGGAATAGTAGATAATAGCTCGTTTGTTTTTTCAATTGCACCAAGAATACCTTTATCTCTTGGGGTGTGAACAATTTCCGCTCCAAGCGCTTTCATAATCATTTGCTTCTCTTCACTAAAATGTTCGGGAATACAAAAGATTGCCTTGATATTCATGTTTAAAACAGCTAAAGCTAACCCTATACCAGTATTGCCTGCAGTGGGCTCGATGATCGTACCACCATCTTTTAACTCGCCACTTTTTATAGCTTCATCTACTAGCTTTCTGCCTAATCGGTCTTTGACACTTCCACCTGGGTTATAATACTCAAGCTTGGCATACAAACGAACCCCCTCTGGTAGGGGGAAATTTGTCAACTGAAGTAAAGGTGTGTTTCCGATCAGTTCATTAACGGATTTATAGATAGTCATGATAAATACCTCTTATTGTTCAAAAATTTGATGCCAGGTATCACGCTTATCCAGCATATCCTGTGCAATAGTTTTTGCACCTTCTAAACTGTGGTTTGCTGCCCAACCACATTGAACTTCATTACATGCAGGTACTTCTTCAGCTTTTAATACATCATGTAGTGTTTTTTCCAGGGTGTCTAAAACCTGTTCATAATTATCATTATTTAAAATTGCTAAATAGAAACCAGTCTGACATCCCATTGGGCCAATGTCGAGGACATTATCCATATGATTACGAATATTCTCAGCCATTAAGTGTTCAATAGAATGTAGTCCAGGCATATCCATGTGTTCTTTATTTGGCTGTTTAAATCTAATGTCGTATTTATAAACGTCGTCACCATTTGAACCAGTGGTGACCCCCACTAGGCGTACGTATGGTGCTACAACCTTTGTATGGTCTAGATTAAAGCTTTCTACATTCATTTTCTTTGTCATTTCAAATCACACTCCTCTATTTTTTTTAGCTATAACAAGCCAAACAAACGTGTTCATTCTCTTAAAACTAACATGAAAATCATTTTTCTCGAAAAGTTCTTGTAATGTACTTATATAAGGATAGTATTCACGGTTTAAATCCTCTACTAAATCCTTATACCCTTTTTCTTCAGCAGCCGTAATAATAGCTTCCTTCGCAACGACCGATTCAAACATTGTGTCTGCAAAAACAACCTTACCTTTATCAGTGAGTAATTTTGTGAATCCAGAAATTGCCTTATCTTTTTCGGTATCCGTTAAATGATGAAAAGCATAAGTACTTACAACTGTATCCATTTTATCGTCAAACCTTGGAAAAGACAAAAAGTCTCCCTCATAAAGAGATAGTTCCGGTAATTTTTCTGCTGCAATTTTACGCATAGCAGATGATGGCTCAATCCCAAAAACTTTTTCACTATTCTTTAGTAATTTCAAGGTTAAATTTCCTGTACCGACACCAAATTCCATGACATTTCCAGAAGAATACCTTGCGACCTCATCTAATATTTTATCATAATGCTGAAAAACTGCTGCATATTGTGGATCTTCTCCAGAAACACTACTGTCATAAGAGTCAGCCCAATCCTCAAACAATTTAATAAACTCTCGGCCCATTTATTTCAACTCCACGTTTTATATTAAAGCATAGTAATTCACTATGAATAGTATGAATTTCCATGTTTAAGAATAGCATATGTTTTAATTTCTTTCAAAGTTAGTGTTTCTACCCTTAAACTTTAAAAATAATTAGAACAGTGGATTGCTGACATCAACAAAAAACACGATAAATGGGGGACATCGTGATATTGCTCCGGAAATACTCCTTGCTTTTGCGTGCTTGTACTAAGGATCCTTGCGATTGTGTTTATATGATTATTGTTGACGCAAAATCTTTAAAAGGCGAAGTAGTGGATACTTTTCCGTCGCCGTTCCGGCAGAATACTTCGCTTTCCGCGGGCACGGCCTCAGTCTCCTCAGAAGCAAAGAACGCTTCTTCCGGGGTCTTCGGACTCGTGCTGTTCCCGCAGGAGTCTACGCATTCTGCCTTCACTAGGAATCACATGTTTTCATGGAACATGTATTTTCGAGGAATTGACTGCCCCTTCCCTTCAACAGTCTGATTAGATGAACGGCGGTTGTTAAGTAATACGCCAGCGAAGGAAATACACGAAGACTCCTGCGGGAGGAAAGGCATCGGTGAGACCCCGCAGTGCGTAGCACGAGGAGGCTCAACAGCCTCCCTAAGGTGCGCGTAGTGTGTTTTCGCAGCGGTAAACTACGTCGTATTTTCCATCAAATGCGACGGGTATAAAGCAACAAAACTTAGGCTAAGAACCTAAAAAGTGCTACAACAATGTTGTAGCACTTCGGTACTATTAAATTTATTCTTGTGGGAATACGCGCTCTATCATGTTCCCCATTTGATCAAACAGTCCCTCAATAGGTTCACCATTCTGTACCTGGTTAGCATAATTTGTGACTAAGTCAGTAAAATCTGGGTTTGTAGATACGTATACATTTTCAATTGTATCGTCCACTGATTTCACAATATCAGAGACCTTCCGTTTCATATCATCAGTAAGTTTATCGCCATTATCTGTTTTATTATTTTGGTTGTTTCCGTTGTTAGTGTTTCCGCCATTGGTGTTATTCTGGTTATTTCCATTTTTGTCAAACGTTGCTGCTACATAAGCATTATTTTCCGTAGTGACAACATACACATTTTCTATTCCTTTTACTTGTTTGGTAATTTTCTCAGCCGCTTCATCCGAAATATTATAGTTGTTTCCATTGTTGCGCTGATTTTCATTGTTGGTTTGATTCGCACCGTCATTATTTTGATTCATATTGCCATTTTGCCGATTTTGCTGGTTGTTCATCATACCTAAACCGGCACCTTCATCAGTTCCACCTTTGTATCCCGTCTGTTCAATGTTGTTATTGTTGTCTGGTGCTGCTCCCTCATTACCACCATCTTGACATCCAACTAAAGCAAGACTGGTCATAAGTGCTATTCCCATCATCATTAATTTCATTCTTTTTCACCCTCCTAACTTATTTGCAGTTAGTATGTAACCTCCAAAAGAAATTATTCTTTAAAGGTCCTTATTTTGGAAAATACACCATTTATGTTTTCGGAAATATATTTATTATAGGGGCAGACTATATGTAATCCTTTAATCTTGAGGAGGGGAAGTCAGTGGATATTCCAGATTATGACAAAGCGCTCTATTACACCTTGTGGGGACAATGGGACGATTTACTCGTGTTGATGGTTCGAACAAATGACGACATGTTGTCTAAGCGAATCCAACTTTTTTTACACTCCTACTATTATTCATCTGATCAGGACAATGTAGTAAAGAGTCATGATCAATTACTGTATTATATCGATCACGCAATGAAGTACACGCCAACAGCTGTTTTGGAAATGTAAAAAAACTGGTTGATTCTGTATGAATAGAATCAACCAGTTTTTCATTTATTTTTTTTATCTTTTTTAGCGTTTTTTACTTTTTTTACTTTTTTTCTTTCTTGTTTCTCTTTTTTACCTTTTTCTTTATTCTTATTTTTATATTTTCCTTTTTCCTTTTCAGCGTGTTTTGTGTTATCACGCACATGATGGTTATCCCCATGTTTATGGTTTGCAGAGTTTTGTTTTTTCAGTTCACTTGGATGTTGCTTCGATTTCTTTTTCAATTTCATTATCGCAGAATTATTGGATTCATCCTTAACATCTGAATCAGTTATGGTTGTATTTCCACCGTTATTTTGATGGGTTGCGTTAGACGAAGTATAAAATGAATGAATAAGTTCTTTTTCGCCATCGTTAATAAGGGGGTCAACACTCAACTTTTCTGATGCTACGTTTTGTTTCATGGTATCAGCCATCACCTTGTTCATAGAGATATTCTGCTGCAAAGCAAGCTTTCTTACCTGTTTTGGAACTTGGAAAGTTGCAATATTCCACGACGTGTTATGATTTGAAAAATAATGATCAACCGTCTTTAAAATTGTGTCAGCCTGACTATCAATGTAGCTTACACCAACGAGAACATTCTTACCGTTTTCTGTTAGCCCGAGTTCATCACTTTTGTTCATGATTGTTTCAATTAACTGTTCAACTTTTTTATCCCTATAATTTGGAAGTTCCTTTATCAGTTTCTGTGCGTCTTCGTTCAGTGGTGAAATAGCAACTACATTTAATTGATCATCTATTTCTATTTCTATACTTGGATTTATGTCCAAGTTGACATAAGCATACGTTTTGTTTTGATCACCTAAAAAGTAAAAAGGCATAACAAACAAAAGTGCCATACATGCTATAGCTATATATTTCATAGAACAGCTACTTTTTCTATGTGGTTTCAATAACGATAAACCAGACTTGTTAGTAGACAATAACTCGTAGGAAACTTCCGCACCGATGTTTGCACCTTTCAAAGGCTTCACTTTTCGAAAGCTACCATCTGGTGTCATTATTATGGTAAATTGACGGTGCTTTTCCATCACTATCCCTTTACTCACTGAGCCACCCCTTTAAGATAATCCTTAAGATACAGATAATCTTCATCCAGCACAATAAATATTGCTAAAATGAATTTCCTGTTCCGTTCTAACGTTTTCTTGCTTACGTCCACTCTTTTTACCAATTCTTTTATTGGAAGTCTTTTCTTATGTTCAACATACTCTCTTAATTGAACATCCTGGTACAAAATTTTTGCAGTTCGAATAGCAGATTCACGCGCATCCTTATGTTTTGGAGAAGCCTCTGTGAGTTCCGTTAATGTTAGTTTATATTCTAACAGTTTCTTTTTAAAATCATTTATTTCTTCTCTGCGGTACCATGCATCCTGCTCAATTTGATATTTTTCATTAACCGCTACAAGTTCAGCGGGATTCTCCATTTTTTCTTCATCATAGCTTTGATCTAGAGAAGCAGTTGTTGGTGTTTTTTTAACAAATCGTATGTAATCAATCACTTTCCTTTTAACAACTAGCTTCGCGAATGAGAGAAACGAACTTCCTTTATCAGAAGAATAGGTTTGAATTGCTTCATTAAAAGCAAAAAGACCGACACTGAATTCATCATCACGCTTTGGATCTATGAAACGTTTGCAAACCTCAGAGACACATTTAGCTATATACGGTTGATACATCTTTAAAAGATAATTTTGTACTTCCTTGTCCCCGGCCTTGGCTGACGAAATCATCTCCTCAAGGGGACTTTCTTTTATAGACTGGTTACTAATCAACCCACAGCACCTCCAGCCAGTATAAAATTCGTTATTTTTTTATTATTTTTGGGTGTATTGTATAAATATCTATCATTATTAGTTATATTCATTATGAAAACCACCATCTCTATATTATTAGGTATTATTTTCAATTCAATATAACTAATCTTAACCGATAGCGCCTGTTGTTACTATCACAGATCATTTACAGTTACATTAAAAATCGGTTACTTCCGACAAATTTCTTTAGATAACTTTGTTTTTAGCCAAGGCCTATTTGCACTTATGAAATTTTTCTTTACTGCGAAAAAAAGCGTTTATGCCGATTTCTCAGCATAAACACCTTTTACCTTACCTAAGACTTGCCAAAGCATCTTCTTTTGTCTCATAGCTGGTTTGTTCATCTAAATAATTTGCATTTAAGTCAACATACAAATCTTTTTCCATCCATTCAACGGAAGTGATATGCTCTGACTTAATCAAATAATATTCTTCTACGGGTACTCTTACTACCTTTACTGCAAGATAGTCAATTTTCCAATTGTCATCATCGAAAACCAGGTCTGTTACTTCACCCATTTTACCATCATGTCCATGAATCTTCATTCCGATGGCTTCTGATTCATTCAGCAAATCATATTTTTTGTTTTCGTTTGTTTTTAATTCATGACGTACACCGGTTTTTTCTTCATCCTGAACTGGCACCCTTGGGACAAGCGGTCTATCTACGGCGCCCCACAGATTTTGTGCTCTCCAGTAACTGTTCCATCCATAATAAGCTGTCAGACTTTCTTCATTAGTACGGGATATTTCAGTATCAGCGGGTATTGTAGGACTGTCTTTAACAGTGTCTTTTGTATGATTTACTTCAACATACTTTTCCTCATCATTCATTTTAGTAAAGGATGAAGGAGACAAATATACATTTCTTCCTGGCAGCCATTTATGTGTGTCCACCTGTGCATAACGGATAGCCCAGTCATGGTCATCAAAGTAAATATTTTTTACTTTTCCCATTTCTCCATCTGTTGCATGAATATTGAATGATTTTAAAGTTGATGTTAAATAAAGCATTTAAAAACCTCCTTAATCTCTTATATATTAATTTCCCCAAATTAGTTTTTTCAAACTTAACAGGGAGTTAATTAAAAGTTTTCTCAGAGGCCGAATATAAATAGTCAATTGGAATAAAGAGACCAACTTTTCCATAATTATCAGTGCCCAGTGTTGCAAAGATAACACCAATCACTTTTCCGTTTTGTATTACAGGGCTTCCACTATTGCCATGGTAAACTGGTGCATCAATCATCACAACCTCTTTTTTCCAATCACCCAGTAAGGTTTTTTCAATAATGGTTCCCTTGTTAGCTATCCCTTGGAACCGCAGTGGATTTCCAACAAAATAAATCAGGCTTTCTTCAGTAAAAGTTGGGTTTTTCGCCAAATCCAAGGAGGGAAATTTGCCGCCCTCTGTTTCCAGAACAGCCAAATCTATTTCTGGGTAGGTAGCAACAACCTTCGCATTATGAAGACCATCGTCTGGAAATGCTACTGTTACGTTCTTTTCTCCATTTACTACATGTTCATTGGTAATAATTGTTCCGTTTTCATTAATCGAAAAACCTGTGCCTCTTGATTGTTCCGTTTCGATGACAACCACAGCTTTCTTGTATGTACGTATATCATCCTGCATGGAAAGCTTTGAAGAAGTAATGAGAAAGTCAATAGCTGGTACGGAAATCACCTTTGGAAAAAAGGCAAACACATTTGCTATCATCATAATTGCAATTAGCCAAAACACCCATTTTGGAAATGGACGTTTTGGCTTATTTTGTTTATTTTTATATTGTGCCCGCTTTATCGCGTTTATTCGTTCGGCTTCGACTAATTCAATAAGCTCAGCATCATCAATCTCTTCATACAAATCCTCATCGATTACATCATGATCACTATTGTTTTTATTATTGTTATCCATAAGTCACCTCACACACCAGCACCAATAAAAATTAAACAGCTTTTCTAGTATTACCCTGTTGCATCTGATACATCTGATAATACATTCCGTTTTCCTGAATTAATTTTTCATGGCTTCCTTGTTCTTTTATGATACCATGATCAAGTACAAAAATTGTGTCAGCTTGTTGAATTGTTGACAAGCGATGTGCAATTACCAGTGTTGTACGACCTTTTTTTAAAATTTCCAGTGCCCGTTGTATAACAGCTTCGGTTTCAGTATCTACGTTCGCAGTAGCTTCATCCAATATAAGAATGGCTGGGTCGAATGCTAATGCACGTGCAAATGATAACAGCTGTCTTTCACCTAATGAAAATGTACTTCCACCTTCAGTTACAGGATCATCATATTTTTCAGGTAATTTTTCAATAAATCGATCTGCACCCACAGCTTTTAGTGCGCTAACTGCCTGATCTTTTGAAATTGATGGGTCACCCATTGTAACATTTGACAGGATTGTACCTGAAAACAGGAATGGATCTTGAAGGACAATTCCCATATGACTTCGGACTTGTTGACGTGACCACTCTTTTGTAGGGAATCCATCAATCGTAATAGTTCCTTGTTGTGGGTCATAAAAACGAAACAACAGATTCATGATTGAACTTTTACCTGATCCAGTATGCCCGACAAACGCTGCAGTCTGCCCAGCATTAACTTGAAAGGATATATTGTTTAACACATAATCCTTGTCATTGTAGGCAAAAGATACATTATTAAATTCTACTTTCCCACGGTACTTATCAACATAATCTGTTTTAACCTGTTCTCCATCCTGATCCATCAGCTCGAATACTCGATTTCCTGCTACCCTAGCTTGTTCAATAAGTGGAAGCTGGTGCACAATATCTGTGACAGGCTCAAACAAGCGGTTGAGGTAGTCTACGAAGGCATACAACATACCCACTGAAATGATAGCTGTAGCATCAAACGACATAAATCCAAAATACCATATGAAACCTACAAATGCTAAGTTTCGAATTACGGTCACCAAATTATAGGAAGTCAGTGCACTTAACTTCACCAACTTACGTTCAAATGTGTAATGACGTTCATTTAGTATTTCAAAGTCCTTCCTTGTCTTCTTTTCATGAAGGAAAGCCTGAATGATTGGCATACCTTGAATTGCTTCACTAATACTTCCATTAATATCACTTATTGTCGTTCTAATAACAGTATTATATTTTGTGCCAAAGTATTTGTAGGCCTTCATCCACCCTAAGATTAGCGGAACAATCAATAAACACATAAAGGCTAATTGAACATTTAATATGAACAATGCTATGAAAATTCCTGCCATGTAAATGACACTCGTAACCACTATTGAAAAAACCCGTTCATATAAGTCTCTTATGGCCTCTGTGTCATTCGTAATTCTAGCCACAACTTTTCCCGCTGGTTGATCAACATAATAGTTTATAGGAATTCGCTGTGTATGTTGAAAAATATCGTTTCGCATTTTCTTTACGATTTGATTGGACGCCTTTTGTAATAAATACGTTTTAAAGAACTGGAAGAATGCTGCAATTACTAACAAAAACATATATAGACCTAATAAAAACAGTATTGGCCCCTTCTCAGGTTGAAAAAAAGGATAAATATCGGTATAACTTAATTTTTCCCCTGTATAAGTTTGCTTTTCTTCATTAGTTTTAACAACTATTTCATTATCTGCGTTAATACTCCGTTTACCACTGAGAGGAACATCAGCATTCACCAGATAGTAGCTCGACTCTACCTGAAAAATAGTGACTTGATTTTTTGGCTGATCCTGCTTTGTAAGCCGATCGGATCTTTTGTAATAATTATTATCATATTCTACTGTATTTGAATCGTTATTGGTTTCTACCTGTTGCCAATTTCCTTCTATACCAAGTATATGTTCATCAATAATTCGTTTAGCAATTAATGGCCCAGCTAATTCCAGTGCTACAGCAATTATTAAGCAAATAAGTCCAATTATTATACTTCGTTTATAATGTAGTGCATATTGAAATAATCTTTTTTCAGTTGATGCTTTGTTCATTAGGAACCCACCTCCTCATTTTGGAGTTGTTGCTGGCTGTATTGTTCATTATACCAACCATTATTTTCAACTAACTCTTCATGTGTTCCCTGTTCAATTACTTTACCTTCCTCTAACACAATAATGTGATCTGCATGTGTTACTGCAGATAATCGATGTGCTGCAATAAATGTTGTTTTATTTCTACGTTCTTCTCGCAAATGTTCGATGATTTTGGATTCTGTTTTTCCATCTACTGCTGATAGAGAATCATCCAGAATCAATATTTCAGGTTCTTTGATAAAAGCACGTGCTAAAGCAACCCGCTGTTTTTGACCACCTGATAATGTGACACCGCTCTCGCCTACTTGAGTGTCTAGTCCTTGAGGCAGTTGTTTCATATCCGTTAAGAAATGGGCCAAGTCCATTACCCGGTAAATCTCCTTGTCTGTTGCATCAGCTTTACCAAATTGAATATTTTCCCGGATACTTTTAGAAAACATCATTTGGTCTTGTGGTACATAACCAATCCACGACCTAACATCCTCTAAACTAATATCATTTAAATCCACCCCAGAGATATTTATCTTACCCTTAACTCCAGGATATTGGCGGAGAAGAAGCTTAAACAATGTAGTTTTACCAGCACCTGTCTTCCCTACTATCCCAACCGTCTGTCCACGTTTAACATTTAAGTAAATATCATCCAGCTGTTTAACTTTGGTTTCAGGGTACGTAAAGGATATATGGTCATATTCAATCGTATTTATTTGATTTACAGAAATAGGCTCAGCAGGATTTTTAACATCTGCTTCATAATTCATCGTCTCATTTACACGGTCAAGTGATGCATTTCCCCGCTGCATGATGTTTATCAGCTCACCGACCGCAAACATCGGCCAGATTAACATCCCTAAATATACGTTAAATGTAACAAGGTCACCAAGTGTAATTACACCTTCAAATACGAGTAATGCCCCATACCCAAGACCAATCGTGTATGAAAGCCCTACAAGAATTTTCATTGTTGGTTCAAATAGCGCATCGATTTTTGCAACTTGTATATTTTTTTGGTAGACATTATCTGTCATTGTTGCAAAGCGCTTCTCGTCCTGTCTCTCCTGAACGAATGCTCGAATTACCCGAACACCACGAATCGATTCTAATACTTCGTTGTTCATGTTTCCAAAGGCCGTCTGCGCTTCCATAAAGCGTTTATGAATCGTACCTCCATACTTATTCATAACAACTGCCATGACTGGCAATGGAATTAAGGCAGCAAGTGTTAAGGGCCAGCTAATTGTAAATCCCATTACCGCAATTATCATGATCATAAATATACTTGAATCAATCAATGTTAATATTCCAAACCCAGCTGTGAGCTGAATTGACCTCAGATCATTCGTACTCCGGGCCATTAAATCTCCAGTTCTAAACTTCCCAAAAAACGTCGGGGTCATCGTTAAGAAATGGTCCATCAATCTGCTCCTTGATAAACGTTCCAGTTTTGCAGCACCACTAAACAATGTATAATCCCATAAAAATGATATTGCATAATGAACAACAATTAACACAAGATAGCCACCGATAATTGTTAAAAGAAGCTTCATTGTAAGTGTTTCAAATTGAATTTCATCAATTGCATAACCAATTAACTTCGGTGGGATTAACCCAATTGCACTTGCAATAATTAATGCAACTACTGCAAATACATAACTTTTCCAATATTGCTTAAAAAACCAGTCTAACTTCTTAAATACCTGAAACATATGTCGTCACCTTCTCTGTTAAAATGCGTAGTGGACCTGATAGCGTCAATCTGCAAGAGCAACGAATTATCGGCTTACGAAACGAGCGCTAATCCACGGATGCATTTTTTCGAATCTTGTTTGCTTGAATTTCATCAAATCTCCCTGTTTATGGCCTTTTTAGACATAAAAAAACACACGTCTATGACGCATGTTTTCATAAAAGAAATGGGTGGATTTGCAAATCTCCCCATAAAAATATAAAAGGCCACAGTTAGGTGTGACCTTCTAAGACACTAAAAAACAATATGTACTGCTATGCTTTTCCGCTTAGAAGGTCATCAAATTGTATGAAGTTTACTTTGTTTAATTGAATAAATTTTTCCATTTTAATGACCTCCTTCCGATTCGATTCTCAATAATTATAGTATTTTGAAAACCAATAGTCAATAGAATTTTTAATTATTTCCTAAAATTAGCCAATTTCCCTTTATAATTTGGCTAAACAACCGAAAATAAGACTAGACAAACTATCTTGCGGACCAAGTGCGTTTTGTAACTAGAGGAGGAACAACATTGTTTAGTAATAAGAATAATAGCCGTAGAACATTGCAACAGAAATTAGATGCTGCAAATGTAAGGATTGCTGAAATAACGCGAGAAAAAGATACCTTATATAAAGAAAATGCTGCATTCCTCTCAAGCCTGGAGAAGGACTTGTTACATACCATCGATCAACATGACCATGTTAACTCGCAGCACCATGATTTAGAAGATTTGGTCGTTCTAATAAAGCAACGATTCGAAGAAATCCAAACACTTGGGCAAGCTTCGAGTGAAAATTCAAGCAACTTGCTTGAGACAGGATACAGCCTTGTCGGTTCCTCCGATTCGCTTTCAAAGCAATCAGAAGAATACCAGGATATTATGACAAAGAATAAGCACCTTATGGATGGTCTGGAACAACAGATGACCAAAACTGCCGGTAGTATGAAAGAACTTGGCCAACATTCCAAAACCATTAAAGAAGTTGTTCAGGTAATAAGTGAAATAGCAAACCAAACTAATTTGCTTGCACTAAATGCTTCCATAGAGGCAGCACGTGCTGGTGAACACGGCAAAGGCTTTGCAGTCGTTGCAGCTGAAGTTAGAAAACTCGCAGAAAACACGGCTCAAAGTACACATCATATTGATGAAGTCACCACTACAATTCAACATAAAATACAGGAAGCTGAACAGGATACCTATGAAAATCAAAAGACATTACAGGCATCAACTGAAATAAACAGTAAAACTGTTGGCATGCTAAAAGAAATGGCTACGATTGTACAAACAGTAAAAACTAACACCCAGAATGTACTGGAAAAAATCAACAGTCAAAATCAATTGACGGTCGAAATGGTTAACTATATTGATGAGACAAATGAGTCGTTTAACACCATTAAACAAGCTATCTTACAGCATATTGATGATGCAAAAATTGTTGATCAGCAGTTAGCTTCTGGTGTCGAAGGAATACAGGTTCTATCACCACCAAAAGTATAGACAGAAGCAAAGAGAATTGCTCCCATGAGCAATTCTCTTATAGTTTGTTGTGGTTTCAGTATTAATTTGAGCCTAATTTAACCATTTGTTTCACCTTATCACTTGGGACTTCAGTTTCCTCTGAGATTCTTTCAATTGAGACATGTGGATATTTGATGACAAAACTTTGTACACGATTACTTTCCAATAAACATGTTGCGCACAACGCAAATGGCGTTGATTCTATTGGCTCTTTACACAATCGACAATTACGTACAAATTCTCCCATGTACTCACCTCTTATCTCTAGGTTATCCATATCATACAACTTTTTGAATAAACGAACAATAATGTTTATCCACTATTATGAAAGTTGGTTCTTTTGACATAGTTCGACTGTTACTATTGGTCTACATTATCTGGCTTTTAATCTGACGATAACAGATATTATTGTGATACAGGTTTGATTGAATCAGGGTGGGATCCAATTCTTAAATCTTCGTCCATCTGGTTCATATATGCCATATCTTCTTTTGAAATTGCAAAGTTAAAGACATCTGCATTTTCTTTTTGACGTAGTACGTTTGTCGACTTTGGTATTACAACAAAGTCATTTTCCAAATGCCATCTTATGATTAGCTGTGCAACTGACTTGTTATATTTGTCCGCTATTTTCACTAAATCTGGTTCATTCAAATATTTAGCCCGACCAAGCGGTGACCAAGATTCTACTGTAATATTGTTCTTTCGACAATACTCGACTGTACTTTTTTGCGATAATTTTGGATGCAACTCAATTTGGTCTACTACAGGCATATTAATAGCAGTTTTAGACAAAGATTCCAAGTGGTGTTCAAGAAAGTTACTTACACCAATTGCTCTGACGCGCTCACCGTGGTATATCTTTTCTAGCGCTCTCCATGTATCTGTGAAAATTCCAGGAACTGGCCAGTGAATTAAATATAAATCCAAATAATCAAAGCCTAATTTTTCCATACTACGATCAAATGCTTTTAAAGTGCTGTCGAATCCTTGATCATCATTCCATACCTTGCTGGTTACAAAAATTTCTTCACGAGCAATACCAGAATCACGAATCGCTTTTCCAACACCTTCTTCATTTCCATAAAAACTTGCTGTATCAATATGACGGTATCCTATTTCGAGCGCACTCAATACCGTTTCATATACTTGGTCTTCAGGTACTTTATAGACACCCAAACCCAATTTTGGAATAGAAATACCGTTCTCTAACTTTTTTTCACTAGAAATGTTCAATTTCATATAAACCCTCATTTATTTTAGATTTTCATTTAATGGTATCTCTAAAACATCTGTCTTTGTCCCATTCTTCGCTGATAAAAAGAAAAGTTTAAATGTTGTTTTTTCTTTAATAAGCTCTTTGTCAAAGGAAATTTCAAATTCACCCCAGGCAGGGGCTCCGTCCGTTTGGTAAGTATCTTTTTTTAATACTTCACCATCACTAATTATACTATAATTAAAAACACCTTCAAACACTCTTGCTTTACCTGTAACTACTACTTTATCACCTGACTTATTTACTTCGACATCCTTGAACGAATCATTCTCATATATCTTTTGCTCTTCTGAATTTTCCTCTTGCTTATTTTGATCTTCTTCAGGGTTTTGCTCTGAATCCTCAACTACCTCTTTTTGCTCTTCCTGATTTTTGTTCGTATCATTACCAGTAGTTTCTTCTTTTCCATTATTTTCATCACTACCACATGCAGCTAACATGGTAATTACCGCGAAAATCACCAGTAGAAATAGATATTTTTTCATTAGAATGGTCTCCTTTTAGTATTAATTAATCAATTTACGCACAAAGGCTAGAAATCCTCTTCTGAACGCCAACGATGTTTCTTATTACAATCCTCTATATTATTCTTTTCCCATTTTTATTACATTCAATCATCATTGTTCCCTTTTATTAGCGAGAGTCCTACTTAGTAAAAAGTTTTTGGTAGTAATAATCGAGACATCCAAAGTATTTGGAGGTTTATGAACATGAAAAATTTTATTGTAAAAGGCTCTTTCCGTAAGTTTTGTTGCTTTTTAGTTTCACAGTTGATAGAAAATGCGACTTAACTAAAAATCATGTTCGATGTCCTGCAATCGCTGCGGAAAAATCACTACGCGCACCTTAGGGCTTGCGCTGAGCCTCCTCGATCGCAAAGGCCGCTCACTGCGGGGTCTCAACACTTCGCTTTCCCGCAGTAGTCTTCGTGTTTTTCCTCCGCTAACACAATGTTTTAATAGAACTGTATCCCTCACTTACTATTACGATAGTTGATTGGAGCGGAGGACCGTTGACTCCTGCGGGAACAGCACGAGTCTGAAGACCCCGCGGAGTGATTTTCTCGAGGAGGCTGAGGCCGTGCCCGCGGAAAGCAACGGTCCGCAGCGGAAAACAACTCGCGCATACGTCGCATTCTATACATTTTGTGTTACAGCAATATTGAAATTAACAGTTGGTTAAACTATCTGCTCCTATAAAAAAACCACTACTGCAATAATGCGAGTAGTGGGGTTATTTATTTACTATTATTTTTTATGATTTCAATTACACGGTCTTTGGACTTTTCACTATGGTATGTCTCCATATTTGTTTTCATAATCAAAGCATGATCTTTTAATTGAAGCATTTCTGTAACCAGTGTGTCTTCAGTTAGTTTTTCTTCTTCCACAACACGTGCATACCTTTTTTTTGCAAAAGAGTTAGCATTTATAATTTGATCTCCTCTACTCGACCCTTTTGATAATGGAATTAGTAGCATTGGAATTCTTAGTGACAAAAATTCAAATATAGCATTTGAACCAGCCCGGGACAAAACAAAATCAGTGGCTGCAAAAAGATCTTTCAGTTCATCGTTAACATATTCAAACTGGACATAACCTTCACGATTAATTTCAGGGTCCGTTTTTCCAATTCCACAGACGTGGATGATTTGAAATTCTGCTAACAGTTTATCGAGGCTTCCTCGTACACTATCATTAATTCTTTTTGAACCGCCGCTTCCACCCATAATCAGCATTACTGGCTTTTTTTTGTTGAAACCACAGAGCGTCAATCCTCTTTCCTTGCTTCCTTTGAAAAGTTCATCACGAACGACTGCACCAACATATTCTGCTTTCCGTTCTGGTAGATATTCCATTGTCTCTGGAAAGGTAGCTAGAACTTTTTTCACAAACGGAATAGCAATTTTATTGGCAAGGCCAGGAGTGAAATCTGACTCATGTATTACAGCTGGTATTCCCCTCATTTTAGCCGCAACTACGACGGGTACAGAAACGAAACCACCCTTGGAGAATAATACTGATGGTTTTATTTTCCCAATAATATTCCACGCCTGCATAGTACCTCTTATTACTTTAAATGGATCTTTTAAATTATCACGGGATTTATATCTGCGAAGCTTTCCAGTAGAAATTGGATGATAGGTTACCCCATCTAATTTTTCTATCAGGTCTCGTTCAATCCCTTCTTTTGACCCTATGTAGTTAATTTTCCATCCTTCACGTTGAAAAACTGGAATGACCGCTAAGTTTACAATGACGTGGCCTGCAGTACCACCACCAGTAAACAGAATACTTTTTTTATTCATTATTGTACGTCCCTTCTTTCGCATTACGAAGTAAAACGGTATAATTGGCTTTATAATTCCTTTAGAAACACTTCTTTATACTAGTAGAAAACCATTAAAAAAGGAAGTTTTTTATGTATGAAACAACAACTACAAAAGAAAAATTAAGGCTGTTTACCATTATATTAATTCCAATCCTAGTGACCCAAATAAGCATGTATTTAATGAATTTTTTCGATACAGTCATGTCTGGCCAAGCAGGTGCTATAGATCTTGCAGGGGTTGCAATTGGTTCTAGTCTCTGGGTTCCAATCTTCACCGGTATTAATGGAATTCTTCTTGCAATCACACCAATTATTGCACATTTGATTGGTGCAAAAGCTAGTGATCAAATCGCAAAAAAAGTTCAACAAGGTGTTTACCTGGCAACTGCACTTGCGTTAATTATTGTCGTAATTGGAGCCTTTATTTTAAACCCAATTTTACAGGCAATGGACCTGGAAACTGAAGTTAGATACACCGCTAAATATTATATTATTTGGCTTGTGACCGGAATTGTCCCTTTATTTATTTTTAATACATTACGTTGTTTTATAGATGCTCTTGGACAAACACGTATTTCCATGATTATCATTTTAATCTCATTACCTATAAATATATTCTTTAATTATATTTTTATTTTTGGAAAGTTTGGCATTCCCGCTTTTGGTGGAATTGGTTCTGGTATCGCTACCGCTCTAACGTATTGGTTAGTTTGCTTTATTGCTGTTTGGGTCTTATATAAAATTCATCCATTTAGAGGATACAATTTATTTTCTAATTGGGTAAGGCCAAACTTATCAGAATGGTGGGAGCAGTTAAAAATTGGGCTGCCAATTGGATTCTCTATATTTTTTGAAACAAGTATCTTTTCAGCAGTTACTTTACTGATGAGTATTTACAGCACATATACCATCGCTGCACACCAGGCGGCTATTAACTTTGCTTCTTTATTGTATATGATTCCGCTCAGTGTTGGTATAGCGTTAACAATTGCAGTAGGGTTTGAAGTCGGTGGCAAGCGCTTTGCTGATGCGCGTACTTATGGCTATTTGGGTATAAGTGGGGGTATATTTATTGCAATCTTTGCGGGACTTGTCTTGTATATTTTTAACGACATGGTTGCGAACTTATATTCAGATAATCCCAAAGTGATTGAACTAACGAAGCAATTTATCTACTATGCAATTTTTTTCCAACTAGCCGATGCATTTGGTGCCCCTATCCAAGGTGTATTACGGGGTTACAAAGATGTCAACGTGACACTCATAACATCCTTTGTCTCTTACTGGATTATTGGGTTACCAAGTGGGTGGTTACTAGCGAATTATACTCCGCTTGAACCATTCGGATATTGGGTTGGAATTATAGTTGGACTTAGCTGTGGTGCCGTTACATTGCTATGGCGCTTGCTTTATTTGCAAAAGAAACATAAATTAGCCTAGCTCATCTACTAATTGGATGGGCTATATTTGCTATATTAATGTCTTCCTTGGTAGTATTGCTGCGGAAAACACAGTCTTCATCAACAGTTTTCCATCCTAGTGGAGTCAGAATACGATGACTCCTGCGGGAACAGCACGAGTTCGAAGACCCTGGAAGAAGCGTTCTTTACTTCTGAGGAGACTGAGGCCGTGCCCGTGGAAAGCGAAGTATTCTGCCGGAGCGGCGTTAAAAAAATTCACTACGTCGCAGTTCATAGATTTTGTGTCAACATCAACAGTCTTCTAGATAACAGTCTAACTAACTAAGGTGGGTGATTTGATTAATTTCCTTTACATTCCACTGATCTTGTATGAATTGAATATTACTGATACAGGCATTGTTCAATCTTGTTTTCCCTGAACCTACCTCTCCATTAGACAATGTTGCTAAAATGGAATTTATCACTGCTCCATGAGCAATTAGTAATACTTTGGCATTAGGATAGTTATGATTCACCTTTTCTAACCCGCTCATTACACGCTTCTTAAAAGAATCATTATCTTCTTGATTGGGATAATTCCTGTCTGGAAATGTTGATTTCCGTTCTTCTAAATTCATCCCCTCCGCATCTCCAAAGCTTTTTTCGGAAAAATCATCCATTTCAATCAGGGGAACATTGCTTAACGTTTTATGTATAATACCCGCTGTACATTTTGCTCGTTGTAGTGGGCTTGATATCACTATATCCCATGTGGTACTTTTTAAATACACCCCACATTCCTCCGCC
Source organism: Virgibacillus sp. DJP39 (assembly GCF_049310925.1). Classification (NCBI taxonomy): domain Bacteria; kingdom Bacillati; phylum Bacillota; class Bacilli; order Caryophanales; family Bacillaceae; genus Virgibacillus; species Virgibacillus sp. DJP39. The sequence continues at coordinate 51,659 of NZ_JBMERP010000009.1, forward strand.
TGTTGAACACCTTTACTATTTAAAGGTACATCCGTAGCGCCTTGGAGTTTACCTAAAGCGTTCCAGTCCGTTTCCCCATGTCTAACTAAACAGATCATTGTCATAAATTAAGTCGCCCTCCCCATACATATTCTACTTTGATTATATATCAAAAGAGAATAAAATAATATTATAAATCATTAAAATCAGCACTGCCAAAACTGTGACAGTGCTGATTTTATCAGTTTTTATTTAGATTCGGAAATTGCATTATCGACTGACATTAATTTGGTACTCGACGGCTTGGATTTTACAGATATTTGTCCTCTGTTGCGCTTTTTGTTGCTATCAATTTACTGGTATATGAAATCATTTATTCTATTCCTCCAGATTCAACACAATCAATCGTTCTTCTGTCATTTCTTCTATCGAATATTTCGGTCCTTCTTTTCCCCAACCGCTGTCTTTAACACCACCATACGGCATCAAGTCAACACGGTATTGGGAGGAATCATTAATCATCATACCACCAACTTCTACGCGTTTTGCTGCATAGAATGCTGTGTCAATATTTTTTGTGAAGATTCCTCCCTGTAAACCATATACTGATTCATTTACATCATCAATACATGTATCTAAATCACTGAAAGGAATTGTGCATAGTACGGGTGCGAAAACTTCATCATAAACTACCCGCATATCTTTTTTTACATTTGTTACTACCGTAGGATGATATAAAGCACCTTCTCGTTTCCCTCCAGCTAATACTTCAGCTCCACCATCTAATGCCTCATTCACCCAACTTTCTGCGCGCTTGGCCTCATCTTCAGAAATCATTGGTCCTACATCTGTAACTTCATCATTTGGATCACCAATTTTCAAATCTTTCATTGCTTTCAACAACTTCTCCTCAAAGGTCTGCTGGATTGACTTATGAACATATACACGCTGAACAGATATACAAACTTGCCCTGCGAATGCAAAACTTTTCTGAGCAACATTCACTGCGGCTTTATCAATGTCAGCTTCTTTATCCACGATCACAGGTGAATTGTTACCAAGCTCGAGAATTAATTTGTTCAATCCCGTATTTTGTTTTAATTTAAGTCCTACCTCTGCGCTTCCTGTAAATGTGTATACTGATATCCGCTCATCCTGCTGCATTTGTTTGCCTATAACCGAACCAGCACCAACAACAACATTCAACAATCCAGCTGGTAATCCAGCCTCTTCAAATAGCCGGGCCATTCGCAATGCTGTAACAGGAGTTGTGCTGGCAGGTTTCAAAACAACAGCATTTCCAGCGGCTAGTGCGGGACCTATTTTATGTGCAACCAAATTAAGCGGAAAGTTAAACGGACTAATAGCTCCAACTACTCCGACAGGGACTCGAATCGTAAAAGCCATACGATTTTTTGATCCTGGGGCTGCTTCTACTGGAACGCCGTGTCCTGTAACACGTTTTGCCTCCTCGGCAGCTAATTCAAATGTCTGTGTAGCTCGATCAACCTCTGATTTTGCCTGCTTTAAAGGTTTTCCCGCTTCCATGACTATTGATTTTGCAAATTCATCTTTATTTGACTGAAGCAACTCAGAAACACGTTTCAATATCGTATAGCGTTCATATGCACCTAATTCACTTGTTTTATAAGCCTTTTTTGCACTTTCTATTGCCTGATCAACTTCCTCTGTCCCAGCTTTAGAAACCGAAGCATAAGGTTGTTGTGTATACTTATTCAAGACTTCAACTTTCTCATCTGTGGATGTCCATTTTCCATTTATAAATAAATCGAATTGTTCACTCACATTATCCCTCTCCTCAAATTTTGTCTACTATGTCTATTTCCTTTTCCTATCTTATATAAACGTACTAGAAGCATTGAACCCGATGGCATGTTTATGTTCCATAAGATTGGTTCCTTTTAGAATGGAAAAATAAATTCAGCCATTTACTGCTTTAAAAACAACAAAAAAACCGCCTGATTAAGACGGTTTTTGTTGTATTATAAAAATAGTCCTACCACGGTGGCTGATAAAATGGATGCAAGTGTTGCACCTACTAATAATTTTAGACCAAACCCTGATACTTGGATTGCTTTTTTATCATCAATTGCCTGTACTGTTCCGGCAATAATTCCAATGGATGAAAAGTTGGCAAAGCTTGTTAAGAATACAGAAACAATACCAATCGTTTTCTCAGACATCTGACCTAGCATTTGTTCAAATTCAAGCATAGCAACAAACTCATTTGTTACAATTTTTGTACCCATTACTCCACCTGCTTCAATTACTTCACTTGGCGCTATCCCCATCAACAGTCCTAACGGAGCTAGCACGTAACCTAAAATAGTTTGTAAAGTAAGTCCTGAAAATGCGAACTGTATGACCCAGTTCACTAGTTCTAGCGAGGCAATAAACGCAACAAGCATAGCTGCCACAATTAGTGCTATCTTACCGCCGTCAAGCGCTCCGTTACCCATCGCTTCAAAAATACTCTTGTCATTCGTTACTTCCTTTATATCAACATGATCTTCTTCTTTCGGTACTCTGACAGGTGCTATAACTGATGCAATCATCAAAGCACTTAACATGTTTAACGGCAATGCCACCAATACATATTGCGCAGGTAACATTTGCAAATATGCACCTACGATAGATGCCGATACAGATCCCATTGCTGAGGCACTAACAATATACAGTCTATTTTTGTCCAGATGATGAAACTGAGATTTAATTGCAAGTAACGCTTCAGATTGTCCAAAAAATATACTGTTTACTGCGTTAAAAGATTCAACTTTTGGTAGGCCAGTTATTTTTGATATAAATCCACCTAAATATTTAATGATTGGTGGAAGAATTCTTAAATAGGTTAATACGGATAAAATAGTAGAGAAAAAGATAATAAGTAACAGTACATCGAAAAAGAAGATACTTCCTCCGTCTACACGAGCTACTCCACCAACTATAAAGTTAATCCCGACCATACCAAACTCAATTAGCTTATTAAAGCCTGCCGAAATTGCATTAATAATAGTTTGTCCAATCTCGGTGTTAAACATAAACCATGTTATTATAATTTGTAATACTAACATTACACCAATGCCCAGATAATTTATTTTTTTCTTATCATTTGACATCAAAAATGCTAGTCCGAGGACAACAATGATTGCCAAAATCCCTAGAAGAATATCCACGGGTGTAGCCTCCCCTTAATTAAATTTTAAAATTGTAAATGCTTACAATTAGCTTTTCCATTTGTAATAATATCAGGTTGTCAGACGTCATGCAAGTGAAATAATTTCCAATATTATTTCGCTGTTTAGTAGTACCCAATTTTGATTGATTTGATTAATCGGTTAAAAAGTTAAAAAGCAGGCCAAAGCAATTGATTTAGCTTTGGCCTGCTTTTTATTTATATGTCGTTCGTTTTTTGTCTATGCTTGTCATCTCTAAGCAAGCCCACTCCGCTTTTCTTGTCTAGCTCTGGCTCCTTGGGGTTCGCGACATAAGCAATGAACACTCCGAGTGCTAAAAGCATGCACTCTGCGGTTCTTTGCTTATGCGTGTCACCCCAGACCAGCCCACTCCGCTTTTCTTTTAATGTGCGGGGAAGAATATCATTTGCAGGATGAAAATTATTGCAAATAAATATAGAATCCAGTGTACGTCTTTCCCTTTACCGCTAACCAGTTTCAATAATGGATAGGTGATAAATCCAATTGAAATACCGGTTGCAATACTAGATGTAAGTGGCATGGTTAAGATAATCGCAAATGCAGGAAATGCTTCATCAAATGACTTCCAGTTTATCCGGGATAATCCTTCCATCATAAAGCTACCCACAATGATTAATACAGGCGCTGTCATAGCAGGTAAATTAGCTATCGCTCCGATTAATGGTGAGAAGAAAATTGTTAATGCGAACAATATAGCCACTATCAGTGAAGTTAAACCAGTTCTACCACCAGCTGCAACACCTGAAGTAGATTCGATATAGGCAGTTGATGGGCTTGTACCAAACATTGAACCAACCGTTGTAGCTGTTGCATCCGCCATTAATGCAGATTTAGCACGTGGTAACTTTCCATCTTTAATGAAACCCGCTTGTTCAGCAACACCTATCATTGTTCCTGTTGTATCAAATATTGTAACGAGTAAAAAGGCAAATATAATAGTATAAAGACTGTCAGCAAACACTCCGCCTATGTCCATGTCAAAAAATACTGGTGTAGGAGGATTTGACAAAATACCCTCAAAATGCAGCTGTCCTGTGAAATAAGCAATGATTCCAGTAATAATCATACCAATAAATAACGCACCTTTAATGTTTCGTGCCATCAGCATTAACGTTATAAACAAACCAGCCAAGGTTAACAATGTCATTGGCTCATGGAGATCGCCAAAACCAACCATATTTGCTTTGTTTGGTACTACGATACCAGACATCTTTAATCCAAGAAAAGCGATAAACAAACCAATTCCTGACGTTATACCAAACTTTAAAGAGGGTGGAATCGCTTCTATTAAAGTTTCCCGAAGTTGTGTTAAGCTCAACAGCATAAATATAATACCCGCGATAAAGACTGTGCCTAACACAACTTGATATGAGTAGCCTTGCGAAGCTACAACACTCGCAAAATATGCATTCATTCCCATTCCAGGCGCTATTGCGATTGGGTAGTTTGAGAATAACGCCATGAACAACGTACCAACAACAGCTGAGATGACAGTTGCCATAAACACCTGTTCCATTGGGATACCAGCAGAGGATAGAATTGCTGGATTTACAACAACAATATAAACCATAGTAAGGAAAGTAGTTAGTCCAGCCACTATCTCTGTTCGGATATTTGTGTTATTTTGTTTAAGTTTAAAGAATCTATTCATTTTGAACACCTTGCTTTCCGAATGAAATAATTAACATATACTATAATATTCGTTTTTAAGCATTTCCGCAATAGATTATAGTAAATTTAACTAGGGTAGCAATTAAAAATTGTATTGACCTAGTTTCTAGTAACCATGATATAATGTACCGAAAAGGAGGTGAATAAAATGAGTAGTGATATGAATTTAGTTCTTACTGAATTAAAAAAGATTAACGATAGGTTTATCCCTTTTGAAAAAACATTAAACGTTCTTGTGAAAGATGTCTCTGGTCTTAAAGAAGATTTCTTTACTATGAAAGAAGAGTTCTCTACCATACAACAAGATGTCTCTGGTCTTAAAGAAGATCTTTCAATTTTTAAGCTAGACATGAACGCTAACCACGAATATCTTGTTGGTGAAATAACTGAACTACGGGCTGAGGTTAGAGTTGTTAAAGGCCAAACTGCCAGAAATTCTGAGTTCGAACCTAAAATAAATAATATTAATGAAAAAGTAACAGAATTGGAATCCGATGTAAAATTACTTAAAAAAATTGTCGCAAATTAACTAGATGTCACTATTTCAGTTATTTCTATCCTCTAATGTTCCCGCATAATTATTAATTCCCTTATAATATACTCCATGAGCACGTTATTCCTTCATACTTAGAAAAACTTGCTGCATAAAAAAACCGTCACAGTTTTTCAACTGTAACGGGTTTTTTTATTATCCTTCTAATAATAAATCATAAGGATCTTCAAGTAATTGCTTAATGCGTACAAGGAATTGTACCGCTTCTTTTCCATCAACGACACGGTGGTCATAGGATAATGCAAGATACATCATTGGACGAACTTCAATTGAATCATCCGGCATTACCATTGCACGCTTTACGATGTTGTGCATTCCAAGAATACCAACCTGTGGAGCATTCAAAATTGGTGTTGAAAGCATCGATCCAAATGTTCCACCATTTGTTATAGTGAACGTTCCACCCTGCAAGTCATTCATTTGCAATTCTTTATTTTTAGCTTTTTGTCCTAAATTACTAATTTCACTTTCTACCCCTGCAAAATCAAGGCGATCTGCGTCACGTACAACTGGTACCACTAGTCCATCATCTGTTGAAACTGCAATACCGATATCATAGAACTTCTTCAATACTAGTTCATTTCCTTGAATTTCTGAATTGATTAATGGGAATTCTTTTAACGCCCCAACTACTGCTTTTGTGAAGAAAGACATAAATCCTAGCTTTACATCGTGTTTCTTCAAAAAGTTGTCTTTGCGTTTACTGCGCAGGTTCATTACTGCTGTCATATCAACTTCATTAAAAGTAGTTAACATTGCAGATTCATGTTGTACTTCTACCAGGCGCTTAGCAATTGTTTGACGACGACGTGACATTTTAATACGCTCTACCGGCTTTTCAAATTCAGTTTTATCATCATTTTTAGCAGCTTCTTTTTTCGTTGGCTTGTCTTCTTTCTTTTCATTCCCACCTTTTGCAGCTGCATCAACATCCTCAGGACGAACACGGCCTAGTGGATCGCGTGTACTAATGGTGCTTAAATCGATGTTTAGTTCACGTGCACGTTTTCTAGCTGCAGGTGAAGCAATGACATCTTGTTTGCCTTTACTTGATTGTTCTTCCTTTTTCTCTTCTTTCGGAGACTCTTTCGGCTCTTCTTTTTTAGATGGTGCTTCTTTTTTCTCTTCTTTTGGTGCTTCTTCTTCTTGGGAAGAATCACCGCCAGCTTCACCATTTTCATCTAACTTGGCAATAACATCGCCTACTTCAACATCGTCGCCTTCCTGGCTAACGATTTCAGTAATAACTCCTGCAAAATCAGAGTTAACCTCAACGTTGACCTTATCTGTTTCAAGCTCAACTACTGGGTCTCCCTTTTCAATCTTATCACCTTTTTTAACTAACCATTCAGCTATTGTTCCTTCTGTAATGGATTCTGCAAGCTCTGGAATCTTAATTTCTTTCACTGGAATCTCCTCCTTCTAACGGCTGTATCGCTTTCTGCACAATTTGTTTTTGTTCAGTTTTATGAACGTTAGGTATACCAACAGCAGGTGCTGATCTTCTTGGGCGACCAATGTAACGTAATGATTGACCTTCTTTAAGAAGATCTCTTAAGTGATCATCGACAAAATCCCACGCACCCATATTCTTCGGTTCTTCTTGAATCCAAACGATTTCTTCCAGATTTGGCAGTTCTTTTAAGACCTTTTCTAATTCTTGAGTAGGGAATGGATAGATTTGTTCCAGACGAAGTGCCCGTAGAAAATCAAAGTTTTCCTCAGAGTTTTCAATAGCATCTTCTACATCAACCATTACTTTTCCACTACCAATCAACAATCGTCTGGCATTTTTCTTGCTTACTTTTAAATTTGGCTGTTGACGTAACGGTTGGAATTTTCCTTCAGAGAATTCCTTCGCTTCTGAAGCAACCTTTTGATTACGCAGTAAGCTTTTTGGTGTCATTAAAATTAATGGTCTTGCCTCTTCACGTCCCCGCATTGCAGCCTGGCGACGAATTAAATGGAAGAATTGTGCTGATGATGTTACATTTGCAACAATCCAGTTATTTTCTGCTGCCTGCTGGAGATAACGCTCTAACCGCGCACTTGAATGCTCTGGTCCTTGACCTTCGTATCCATGAGGGAGCAGCATAATCATATTTGATTTTTCGCCCCATTTAGCACGACTTGCTGAAATGAATTGGTCAAAAATCACTTGACCAGCGTTTGCAAAATCACCAAATTGCGCTTCCCAAAGCACTAACGTATTTGGAGATTGTACGCTGTATCCATACTCAAATCCAAGTACGCCTGCCTCAGATAAAGGACTGTTTCGTACGTCAAATGAAGCTTTCACCCCTTCTATTCCGTGCATGAGGCAATACTTTTCATTTGTTTTTATGTCATGCAAAACTACATGACGATGCGCGAATGTACCGCGCTCAGTATCCTGACCGGTAAGGCGAATAGGAATACCATCATTTAAAATCGATGCATATGCCAATGCTTCTCCAGCACCCCAGTCAGCTTTATTTCCTTCTTCTAAAACATTTTCTCGACGTTTTAAGATCTTTTCAAGTTTTTTAAAGCCACTGAACCCTTCAGGACGGTTTAATAAACTTTTGTTTAAGGATTTTAGTGTTTCTAGTGGAACGGATGTCTCAAATTGATCAAGGCCATTCGTTAATTCTTTAGGCATGCTTTTCGCTACTGCCTCACCTGTTTCATTTTCTTTCATGCTGTCATAGATACTCCGCAAATGATTTTCAACATCATCTTTAATTTTTTCAAATCCAGCTTCGTCAATCGTACCCTTTTCCTCCAACGCTTTTGCAAATACATTTGCAGCTGTTGGATGCTGGTCAATATCCTGATAAAGAAGTGGCTGTGTTGTTCTTGGTTCATCCATTTCGTTGTGACCATAACGTCTGTACCCTACAAGATCAATAAGAAAGTCTTTGTGGAACTTTTGGCGATAGTCATAAGCGATCTTAATAGCTGAAACACATGCAATTGGATCGTCAGCATTTACATGGATGATAGGAATTTCATAGCCTTTTGCTAAATCACTGGCATAGCGTGTTGATCGTCCGTCCTCTTGATTGGTTGTATATCCTACAAGATTGTTTGCGATTATATGAAGTGTTCCCCCAGTTTGATAGCCTGGTAATCCACTTAGGTTTAGCGATTCAGCAACGACACCTTCTCCAATAAAAGCAGCGTCCCCGTGGATAACTACTGGAAATGCCTTATTAATATTCTGTTTTGGATAACCCGAAGCAGAACGGTCATCTTGAGCTGCACGTGCGAATCCCTCAACCACAGGATTAACAAATTCCAGATGTGACGGGTTGTGAGCAAGTGTAATTCGAGTTGCAGTGTGATCACCATCTTTGACATCCTTCGTTGCGCCAAAGTGATACTTCACGTCACCTGTCCATCCATAATTAATTCCTGTTGAACCCTCAGATGGAATTAACTCTTTGTCTGGAGAGTGATGAAACTCAGAAAAAATCTTATCATAAGGTTTGCCCAGCACATGCGCAAGAACACTTAAACGTCCCCGGTGAGCCATTCCCATCATAATGTGTTCAATTTTATCAGATGTAGAATACTTAACAATTCGATCCAGCATTGGCACCATTGCCTCGAGACCTTCAATTGAAAAACGTTTTTGTCCTACAAATGTTTTTTGCAAAAACCCTTCAAAACCTTCTACGTGCGCAAGACGTTCTAATAGCTGCGTCTTTTCTTTGTCTGAAAGAGACAAGCGAGCATTTCCCGCTTCGATTAACTCCATTAACCATTTACGTTCTTTATCATTGTTCACATGATCAAATTCAAATGTTATTGTTCCTGAGTAATACTTCTTGAGTTTTGCTACTACATCATAACCTGTTTCAACATTACTTGGTGCATCTTCCCATAACCAAGTAGCTGGGATACTTTTCAAATCATCTTCATCTAATCCGTAAGCCTTTGGATTAACAAGTTCAGTTTCACGATTTCTCTTGAGCCCAACCGGATATATATCTGCTTCCAGATGTCCATAACGACGAATAGCCTCAACAAGTTTCATAGCTGAGGTTAGTTTCTTTACATCTTTTGTGGAAGTTAATGGTGATGCTGCTTGACTTTGAGTTGAAACATTAGCTTGATGGATCCACTCTGGGGCACCATATTGCTCAAAAACTTCTTTTAAAGATGGATCTACTGATTCTGGATTTTCTTTAAATAAATCATATTGTTCTTCAACATAACCTATGTTTGGACCATAAAATTTATCCCAGAATCTTGCACTCGATTCTTCATTCTGTGCCACGTTTTATACCCCCATTAGAAGTTAACTTTCTCCGTTCACCAACGGTATTTTACATTCATTATTCATTATAGAACTGTCTCACAACTTCATCAACTAATATACCCTATATTATAGTGATAAACAATAGCTTTAGTAGACTCTCCCCCACTTTTTGATATTAAATCAGATCAGTATATTGGATAATTTATGTTAATTAAGCTAAAATTATATACCAATGGTTCACATATAAAAATAAATAGGCTATAATAGATACATCAAACTGAATTTAACGGTTACATATAGAATCAAAGGAGGCCAACAACATGACAATGGACCTAGCCTTATTATTAGGGGTATCTGTTGTATTTATTGTTTCCATGTTTACTTCAGGGTATGATGCAAAACCAGGAGTATCCAGAAAAAATCAATAAAACAACCCATTTAATACCTTTAAAAATTTTATAAAGCCGTCATGCTATGCGTGACGGCTTTTTACTATATTACGTTAATCCTGGAAATTCTCGTTGTCTCAATGCTTCATAAATTATAATTGCAGCAGTGTTTGACAAATTTAATGAACGTACCTTGTCATTCATATGGATACGTAAGCATTTATCTTCTTTACCTTCTAGCAAATGCTTTGGGATTCCATCCGTTTCTCTTCCAAAAATAAAGAATAGGTCTTCGTCTACTTTGCTAAAATCGTAATCAGTGTAATGTTTTGACCCAAAATTCTCAATGTAATAGTAATTCCCCTTTGGAAATGAATCATATAACTCATCAAGCGTCTCATATTCTCGAATGTCAACGTGCTTCCAGTAATCCAAACCAGCCCGTTTGAGCATTTTATCCTCAGTTGAAAATCCTAACGGGTGGATCAGATGTAAGGTCGTATCTGTAGCCAAACAGGTTCGAGCAATGTTCCCGGTATTGGCGGGGATTTCTGGTTGAAATAATACTATATGTAAACTCACAGGTATATTCTCCTCCTATAATTAATAACCACAAATAGTATAGCATTACACACCAATTCGAAAAAACTTATAAGCTATTTTTTCTGTCCATGCGGTAGAATCTTCGTAAGACCAATATCGATTCTTGGAGTTGGTAGTATGTGCATTGACAAGTGGCTCTTCGTTGTTGTCCTTTGCCACAACAATTGTACTATGGTCCCATTTATTGTCACCTTCAAAATCATAACAAATAACATCTCCTGGAATTAGATCTGTTGCTGCTTCTACTTCCTTTGCGGTTAATCCAGTATTTGAACCACTTAAATACCATCTCAGGGAATGCGCTACAGACCAGCTGAAGCTCCATGTTAAATCACCGTACCACCAGCCTTTATTTCGATTCGGTTTACCTGTCATAGGTGCATCTCCTGCAAATAAACTTTGGGATACGTAATTGGTACAATCTACATCAAATTTATGGTAAGCAGGATTGTAGCTGTTCCACCATCTGTTTGCGTATTTAACCGCTTCAAGTCTATCATAGGAGAATCGCTTTTTGTCCAGATCGCGTCCTAATGAATTTGGTTTAACTGAACCAGTTTCTAAAACCGAATACATCTGTGATTTTTTATGATTTACGATTGAACCTTTGATGAGCTGGAACTGATATGGAGTAATTTGCTCCTCCAAATAAAATTTATCCCCTTGTTTCATTAACATTCTTAAATGGAGCACATAATTAATCTGGTGTGTTTTTCCATAGCGGAGTTCTTGATATAAATGGCCCTCCCCCCTTATCCGCGCAATAGATACACTTCTTTTTTTACATAGTTCCTTCTTTCTTGACCACCAATTATCCTCATGATTTTCCTGATGAAAAAAATCCTCCCAGTACTCACCTATCTTCTCATTCATAAAACATCCCCTCCTCATACTAGTTAGTATATGGAGAGGGGCTTGCTTAAATTGATAAAAATGAGCCACTTACAAAAGAATATCCCTTTGAACCGACAAATCAGGAGGTTTCAGCTATCCGGTTTTCATGTTTTAACAGAAATTCTTTTTTGTCCAATCCACCATTGTAGCCAACCATTTTCCCACTTGCTCCAATGACCCGATGGCACGGTACTATTATTGAGAAAGGATTTTTGTTAACTGCTCCTCCTACCGCCCTTACCGCTTTAGGGTTTCCGAGTACTTCGGCAATATCTTTGTATGATGCAGTCTTGCCAAATGGAATTTTTTCAACGAGAGCCTGCCATACCTTTTGTTGAAATGGGGTTCCAAAAAATTCAAAGTCAAAGGTAAAACCCTGGCTTTCATTTTCAAAATAAGCCTCTAATTCCGCTTTCACTCGCTCTACCTTTTCAGGAGAATGAACAAATGCAGCATCCCCAAAGTAACGCATAATCCATTTGTTCATTTGATCACTTCTGTTTTTCAATGAACCATACTCAATTCGTACGAGTTTTTCTCCATTGCTAATTAAAGTTAGTATCCCAACTGGAGAATGCATTTCGTCATAATAAAGATTTACTTTGCCCATTTAATTCCCTCCATCTATTTGGCAGTGAGCTCTGTCTGAAAATCCAAGCCCTTCTGCATCTCATACCGAACTTGCTCATCCTGCTCAGTTTCAACTGCACTTTTAATAGCAGCAAACGCCTCAGGTGTACCTATTTTACCGAGTGACCAGGCTGCAGTCCCACGAATAACCGGGCGTGGATCATTTATCATCACTTGAATCAATTCCTCTACTGCAGTCTCATCCTTATAATGTGCAAGCCCTATTAATGCGTTGCGCTGCAATGGCTTTTTTCCACGCCAGGAACCCGAAATATGGCCATACGTATCTTTGAATTCACGGTTTGATATCCGTAGCATCGGCTGTAGTATCGGCTTTGCAATTTCTGGCTCTGGTTCTGTTTCAGGGTGAATATGAAAATCAATCTTTTTATTCTTCGGACAAACCACCTGACATGTATCGCAACCATACACGCGATTACCAATTTTAGTTCGAAATTCATCAGGTAAGTAACCCTTAGTTTGGGTAAGAAATGCAATACACCTCTGTGCATTGAGCTGCCCTCCCTGAATCAGGGCACCCGTTGGGCAGGCATCCAAACATTTCGTACATTCCCCACAACTATCATCAACAGGATTATCAGGGACGAACGGAATATTAGTAATCAATTCACCAAGGTAAACATACGAGCCAAATTCTGGTGTGATAAGGGATGTGTTTTTTCCACTAAAGCCTATCCCTGCTCTCTCGGCTACTGCCCGGTCAGATAACTCACCTGTATCAACCATTAACTTATCCTTTACGTCAGGAACCTTTTCTTTAATAAAACCCGCTAGCTTTTCTAGGCGATCTCGTAAAATTACGTGATAATCGGTCCCCCAGGAAGCGCGGCAGAAAATCCCCCGCCGTTCCTTTTTCGTACTTTTTGGTGCGTTTTCCATCCGGGAAGGATAAGCTATCGCAATAGAAATTATTGATTGAGCTTCTGGTAGTAAGCGCTCAGGTTCTGTTCGATCCTCTACTGAACCTTTTTCAAAACCTGAATAATAGGATAATTCCTGTTGACGCTTCAGTCGTTCTTTCAGTTCACTAAAAACATCGGCAGAGGCAAAACCGATTTTGTCTATGCCAATCTTTTTACTGTATTCTATGATTTCCTGTTTCAGGTTTTCATGATCCATACTGATTGCCTCCTATAGCTGTTAGCTTTGTTTAATCTGTAATGTCCGCATCCGATTCAATACAGACGCAATTTCAAACGTACGTGGACGAGCTAAATCACCTGGATGTTGATTTGGATGAGGAGTGAATGAGGCCAATCCTTTATCGTTTATTTGTTTGTTGATTTTTTCAAGCAATTCATTAAGTGTCACTTGCTTTTTCAACTCGTTCGTTCTATCTAGATACAATATAATTTCTGCTATCATTCTCGTTTGAGAAGGATCCACTAATTGCTCAGTTTGTGAAAATGCTATGTCCGTGTTACCCATAACTATTTTTGTCAAACCTTTTGCCTGAACCTTGGCACGTTTTCCCTTTGTTGTCTGCAAACTTGATTGATCAATTTTACGCATAACAACTTCTCCAAAACCTGCGCTGTTTACTACTGTACGTTCTGCTGGGAATTCATTTGTGATATCTTTTGCTTTGTGTGTTACGTTTTTTGGAATATATTCTTCCATCATTATAACATCGTCTGCTACATCAAAATAGTCACCAGATCCACCCATTACAATAATTGTTGAAACGTTAAATTGATTACGTAGTTGTTTAACTTTATCAATGAATGGAGTGATTGGTTCCTGTTCTCTTTTTACAAGCTGCTGCATTCGATGATCCCGTATCATAAAATTAGTTGCGCTTGTGTCTTCATCAACAAGCAATGTCGTTGCTCCGATTTCCAAAGCCTCCATTACATTTGCAGCTTGTGATGTACTCCCACTTGCATTTTCAGTAGAAAAAAATTCAGTACTCTGTTTATGTGGCAAGTTACTAATAAATGGTGATATATTAACTCCAGAAATGCCGCGGCCATCTTCCGCACGAATTTTCACCGCGTTTGGATCGGTTAAAACGTATTCACGTCCATCGTCCTTTGTGTGATTGTATACACCACGTTCAATTGCCTCGAGTAATGTACTTTTCCCATGGTATCCTCCACCAACAATAAGGCTGATGCCTTTTTTTATTGCCATTCCTTTTAATGAAGCATCTTGGTGAGGCAGTTGGATTTCCACCTGATTTTCCGCTGGACTTAAGAATGGAACTGCATGTTTTAGTGGAAGGTCGCTTACCCCAGTAGCTCTTGGCAAAATAGCTTCATTTGCAATAAAAGCAATCCACTCATTTTCCTTCATTTTTTCCCTTATTACTTGTTGCTGATCTGCGAGCATTGTCGCCTCGTCAATAGCTTGATCAGTTATCGTGAAAATAGAATTGGCTACAATCGTTGGTATAGCTTGCCGAAACAACTTTTCCGCTTCTTTACCATTTATTTTCCTTCCATTAGCCGGTAAACCAACGGAGAGACATAGTGTAATACTATTTTCACTTAGGGAAACAGCAGTCCGTTCAATTATCTCCTGGTGAGGTTCATCAAATTGAATAAGTCCACTCTTTCCAGATCCTTTGATAAAAGTGGCATTCTGATAAACCGCCTTACCCACAGATCTTGCTAACCGGTCCTCAGCCGCTACTTTTCGGTGATAATTAGCTAGCCAGGTTTTGCTGATATTTCGTTCTTCAGCTGGGATTATAACCCGAATTTTTGAAGGAGTAGCAAATGGGTCCCCTTGTACATAATCTATAAATAGATCAAAGTTATCAAATTTATATTGACCGTGGATACTCTTATATGCTTTATACCCTTTTCCATCCAGTGATTGAAGGTTTTGAATTAGTTTTTTCATGGTGCACATCCTTTTTAGCTAAGCATACTTGGTAGGAAAATGGAGTTCAAGTATAGAGCTGTAATCCATTTCAACCATATAAAACAAAATAAAAAACGCAACGCTTCGTAGTCTATACTACGAAACACTGCGTTAAGACATATGTATGGAGCGGGTGAAGGGAATCGAACCCTCATCATCAGCTTGGAAGGCTGAGGTTTTACCACTAAACTACACCCGCGTAATTTGTCGACTTTTTAAATTATAACAAGTTTATATCTATCTATCAAGTGGAAACATTTGTAACGAGTAACAATCTATAACAATTCAGGAAAAAGACCATTTACAAGGTCATTGGTTAGCGATAAGATAAACGTATGCTTTTGCAGGGAGGTGAAGAAATGTCTGTATATCCAATTATACTGTCACAAACTAAATTTGCACATAAAGAAAACTTGAATTACCCCTTTGAAGAACGTGCCATGCAATTTGGTGATGGTGTCTACGAAGTTATTCGCATTTATAATGGTAATTTTTATTTAATTGAAGAACATGTCGACAGGTTCTTTCGTTCAGCAGAAGCAGTGAAAATCAAACTGCCATTTACTAAGAACGAGCTTACTAGTCTCTTAAATAATCTACTGTTGAAAAATTCTCTTACAACCGATGCTAAACTCTATTTACAAGTCTCACGTGGCTCTGCAACACGTGACCATCTATTTCCAGCTGATGTTGATGCGAATATTTATGCCTACATTCAAGATCAGGCACGGAATACTTCAGCATTAAATGATGGAGTGAAAACAATTACTCATCCTGATGTTCGATGGGAGTATTGTTATATAAAAAGCTTGAATTTGCTGCCCAATGTTTTAGCGAAACAAACTGCTAGTGAAAATGGGGCATATGAAGCTATTCTGCACAAGAATGGCATTGTTACTGAGTGTAGTTCTTCGAATGTTTATTTAATAAAAGATGGGATTATTTATACACATCCGACTACAAAAAACATATTACATGGGTGTGTACGCATGCAAGTTGAAAAATTTGCTAAGGATTTGAATATCCCCTTAAAAGAAGAGCCTTTTACTGTTGACGACATCTCACAAGCTGATGAAATATTCTTAACAAGCAGTACGTCGGAAGTATTGCCAATTGTAACTGTAGATGACACACAGATAGGAAACGGTATTCCAGGTCATCTAACCCGTTTGCTGCAGAATGCTTATGAAAATGATATTAAAACTCTAACTTCCAATAAAGTAGAACAAACAAGTTAGCAAAAGTTAAAATAGAAAACTTGGATTATCGTCTTATACACCATACAGAAAGAAAGTTTTTATTCTTTCTTTACTGCTCAAAAAGTTTCCTTACTACGGTGAGGAAACTTTTTGTATATTTTTGCTTCTTAATTTGGTATACTACTCTACCTAACAAAAGGAGAGGAAGGGATTTTTATGAAAAAAATTGTTATTCTCGGTGGAAGCGGTGCCGGTAAATCAACTTTAGCAAAAAACCTCGGTTCACTTTTAGCAATACCAGTCTATCACTTAGACTCAATTTTTTGGAAGCCGGGGTGGCAATCTATTGAGAAGTCCCAGCTAGTTGAAGAGCAACAAACTATTCTACAAGAACAATCCTGGATTATTGACGGAAACTACGGTGCCTCAATGGATATCCGTCTAAAAAAGGCAGATACAGTTATTCTGCTTCATTATAAAACCACTCGTTGTTTGTATGGCGTGGTGAAAAGACGAATCAAGTACCATAAAAAAACACGTCCAGATATGGGGGCAGGCTGTCCAGAAAAACTAGACTTAGAATTTTTACAATGGGTCTATCAGTTTAACAAAAAAAAGACGCCATCGATCTATGAAAAGTTGAATAACCTATCCGATACAACAATCCATATTTTTCAAAATCCCCGAGAGACAGAGGCATTCCTTAAAACAATTAAATCGAGCAGTTGAGAATTTAAGTAATCTACGGTTAAAGGTTGATAGTTTTCATAAAATTCCACTATATGTTTGATTCGTCATTCGAAGTAGTTTAGACTAGATGAAACTTTTCAAACGTTAAATTTAATTGGGGGATATTTACATGACTACTCACAAGCGTGCATTAACAGCAGAAGATATTACTAGGCTTGCAACCTATAGTGATCCGCAATACAACCAAACTGGCGATACATATGCTTTTGTTTCAACCACAATAAATAAAGATAACAAGTACCAATCACAACTATTTGTCCAAAAGGCAACAGACAAAGAACCTCTGCAATTTACGTTTCATGATTCAAAAAACAGTAACCCACGATTTTCTCCTGATGGAAACAGAATTGTATTCCAATCAACCAGGAGTGACCTTCCTCAGTTGTGGCTTGCAAACACCAACGGAGGTGAGCCTCGGCAGCTGACCACTTTTAAAAATGGTGCTACAAACCCGGAATGGTCTAAAGACGGTAAACACATCATTTTCAGTTCGAAGTTAGACTTAAATGATGATGTTCAAAATCAAGAGGAACAATCTAAAGAAGATAGACAAAAAGAAAAAGAAGATCAAGCGAAACAACCAGTTGTAATCAATCGTTTGAAGTACAAGGCTGACGGCACTGGATTTCGTGATGAAAAACGCAGTCAGATAGTTTTATATAATGTAGAAACAGAAACATTCAAACAGCTCACCCATAATGACGCCGATCATGGTTTTGAGGATATCTCACCAAACGGAAACCTAATCCTTTTTTCTGCAAACCTTGACAATGACGAGGATAGTTCCTTGACCAACGACTTATTTACATTGGACACAAAGACCAAGGAAGTAACAAAATTGACCGATGGGAAGGGTACCTATTCAAATGCTTCCTTTTCCCCGAGCGGTAAAAAAATTGCTTGTTTCGGTCACGACTACGCCTATAAGACTGCTACCCAGGATGAACTGTTTGTAATTGACGTTTCTAGTAAAACAAGAGTCTGTCTAAGTGAATCTATAGATATGCAACTCGGAAACCTCATGATTGGCGATACATTAATAGGGCAATCAACGACGGGTCCGGTTTGGTCGCATGATGAAAACAAACTATTTTTTATCGCTAGTGACTTTGGTGCAACTGGCCTCTTTGAAGCAGATTTATCAGGGGAAATTAAGGTACTATATAAAGATAATAACCATGTATTTGGATTCGCCTATCACACCAATTCAGATAGGTTCATCCTAGGGATAAGCACTCCTACAAATCCCTCTAACTTTTATCAATTGCAAAACGGGGAGTTAACGCGCCTCACAAATGCGAACACCGACTTTTTAAAAGAGGTCTCACTCTCTGAACCAGAAACCTTAACAGTAGAAGCCGATGATGGCTGGGAAATCCAAGGTTGGTTACTACGACCTTTTGGATATGAAGAAGGGAAAAAATACCCTTTCATCCTCGAAATTCACGGCGGCCCTCATGCCATGTATGGGCAGACATATTTCCATGAATTACAGCTGCTTGCAGCCCAGGGGTATGTTGTCTTGTACACAAACCCACGTGGAAGTCATGGCTATGGTCAGGAGTTCGTTAATGGATGCCGCTCAGATTACGGTGGAAAAGATTATACTGACCTAATGTCCACAGTCGACTATACACTGGAGAACTACAGTTTTATAGATAAAAATAGGCTTGGGTTAACTGGTGGAAGCTATGGTGGATTTATGACCAATTGGATAGTTGGCCACACAAATCGCTTTAAAGCGGCTGTTACGCAAAGGTCTATCGCAAATTGGCTCAGCTTTTATGGTGTAAGTGATATTGGGTTCTTCTTTACTGAATGGGAGTTGGGAGAGAACCTGTTAGACGACCCTAAAAAACTATGGGACTACTCACCTCTAAAATACGCGGAAAATATAGAAACACCATTACTGATTGTACATGGTGAACAGGATTTACGTTGCCCGATTGAACAAGGTGAACAACTGTTTATTACACTTAAAAGCTTAAAGAAAGATGTTGAATTTGTTCGGTTCCCAGGGGCGAGCCATGACTTAAGTCGCAGTGGTGACCCACTAATGCGTATTGAACGACTAAACCACATAAGTCGTTGGTTTAATAATTATTTGTAAGCTTATTTCGTAAGTTTTGTCAGTCTTTAACCTTCGCAGTTGACACAAACTTTGATGTAGCTTACCGCTACGGAAATACGCTTTCCGCGGGGAACGAAAGTTTAGCGAGAAATCCACAATATAAATAAAGACAAAGACGCTCAGTTTAGTCAAAACTGAGCGTTTTAATATAAAATTAATATGCATATCAACTAAAGCACCCCGCCACTGCAAACAAGGGACTTCTTATATTTCCTTTACTTGTAAAAAAGTTTATAAAAGTCTTTATCACGAATTACCATACCTTCTATTTTATGTTCTTCATTCATATTAGCTTCACCGTGCAAAACCTCAACTTCTGATGATTTGCTGCCTTCTTTTTGGTACTGCACTTCTACCGCAAAATTATAAATAATCTCTTTGGAATCTGACTTCTCGTATTCAATGTTTTTTACCTTTAATTTGTAATTGTTTCGCAATGGCTCCACCATTAATGAATAACTGTAATTATTTACAAAATGAAGGTAAGACGTCTCATTTGCAAAATAATTTTTATAAAGCTTTTCTTCGTAATTCACGAATTCTTCGAGTCCCGTTTCCGACACTTGTTTCCATTCATCAGTTGGGCCATTTAAAGCTTTCTGTAACACAGCTTCAATTGTCTGTATATTTTCATCTTGAGTTGTTACGATCTCACTAGGCGTTGGTTTCGAATTAAAAGGGAATCCACTTAACCCAAGTGCGACCAAGATAGCAACACAAGCAAGCGTAGCTATATATGGAAGAACAACTCTTGAATTTAATTTTCTCTTTTTACGTACAGACTTAACCTGTGTCCAAATTTCTTCTTTTAATCCTTTAGGTACTTTAATTGAATTCATTTCCTTTGTTAAGTGTTTCTTTAAACTTTCTTCTTCCTGATTATTCCCCAACACTTTCACCCCCTAATTGATACTGTTGTTTTAATTTTTGTTTCGCACGGAATATTTTTGATTTAACGGTTCCTAATTTAATAGAAAGTCGTTTTGCAATTTCTTTCTCCGTTAAACCCTCCATATACTTTAAAATCAGCACCTGTTTTTGTTCAGGTGGAATATCATCTAAATAACTTTCTAGCTCATCTTTCGTATAGTTGAATTCGTCTGAGTTTGAAGCATAGTTTTCTTCATTAAATTCATGTGTTAGTTGCCTTTTGTTTTCATTGTAAATCTCAATGGCTGTACGTGTGGCGATAGTAGTTATCCAAGCATTAATTTTTGATTGCTGTTTAATTTTATCCAAGTTTTTAAACATTTTTATAAATGTATCATGTGTAGCATCTTTTGCTAATTCTTCGTTTTTTAAGATATAATAAGCTGTTTTATACACCTTTTCAAAATAGCCTTCATATATTTCTTTTTCATTTGGCTGACTGATTTTAAGCACCTCCCTTTATAGATACAGACCGAATAACACTCTGAAAAGTTCCACCTCTTATTAGAAAACTTTGCTTATCACCAATCCTTAATGGCGAAAGCCTTAGTTATATTTCCCATAAGCTGTTTACCAAAAAATTATTGTTTTAGACATAAAATATATAGACTGTGACGTATGAGCTGAGTTGTTTTCCGCTGCGGAACGTTGCTTTCCGCGGGCACGGCCTCAGCCTCCTCGAGAAAACCACTCTGCGGGGTCTTCAGACTCGTGCTGTTCCCGCAGGAGTCAACGGTCCTCCGCTCCAAGCAACTACCGTAATAGTAAGTGAGGCATACAGTATTAGTGAAACATTGTGTTAGCGGAGGAAAAACACGAAGACTCCTGTGGGATAGCGAAGTGTTGAGACCCCACAGTGAGCGGTCTTTGCGACCCTAGGAGGCTCAGCGCAAGCCCTAAGGTGCGCGTAGTGATTTTTCCGCAGCGATCACAGGGCGTCAAAAGAATTTTCACTGCGTCGCACTTTCCATCAACTGGTAAGATTAAAAACAACATAACTTATGAAAAATGCCTTTTCATAAAAGCTTTTTCAAGATTAAATACTGCATCATCCATTTAAAAACGAGTTGCTTGAGTTATTTCCATTTTTCGTAATGCTAGTGTTATGAAATACAGGGATTGAAGCAGTGGACAATTGACTGCTTAGAGTGAAGTTACTTATGTCAAACTTATGTAATACCACCTAAAAAAGTATAGCTTCTGAAATTGCAATGCATCAAATGTATCCTAAGTATTATGTCCACCGGGTCCTTCCTAACGTTTTTGAACAGCATAAATGTTAAATTATAAAAGGCTGACACCTACAAGTGTCAGCCTTTTAATCTATTAAATCCAGGGTCCTACTGTTATTTCACATATTTACTTAGAAACTGATTTAATTTGTTCACATATACGTCTTTCTCTACTACAAAACCTTCTCCATGCCCAGCATTTTTTATTATCATTATTTCTGTTTTACTTGCGGTGTTATCATACAATTCATGTGCCATCTCAGTTGGCACAAAGGTATCAGCATTCCCATGGTAATACAAAACAGGTATATCTGTTTTTTTAACCTCTTTTAATGCAGATGCTTCTTTAAAATCATAACCTGCCTTGATATCCGTCACTATACTAGTACTTGTTAAGAATGGAAACTTTGGCAAATGATACATCCGCTTCATTTGATAGGCAAACAAATCTTCTACACTCGTATATGCACTATCTGCAACGATAGCTTTTACATTGTCAGGAATATCCTGCCCACTAGTCATTAACACCGTTGCAGCCCCCATTGACACACCGTGGAGCACAATTTCCGAATCATTACCTAGTTTTTCCACAGCAAGATCTACCCATTGAACATAATCAAGACGATCATGCCAACCAAATCCGATATAATCACCTTCACTTCTTCCATGTCCACGAGCGTCAGGCATCAATACGTTGTAGCCAAGTTTTTCATAATAATATTGACCATACAGCCCCATGTCGAGACCTTTTCCTAAATAACCATGTGCCAGTATAACCGTTTTATTTGTTGGTTCCTTTGCTGGCAAAAAGTATGCGTTTAACTTCAGATCATCAAAAGATGTTATTTCCCACCGTTTGAAATCCTGTTGATCTACCCAATCATGCCAGTCGCCTTCCGTAAAAACTTCCATAGCCTCTGCAGAAACTTCTAAATCAGCATTTCCCTGTAAAAAATCTTTTGTATTTCGTTCAATTGCTAGGTTATAAAAATAAAAACTAGCAATTATATCTATGATTACAAGAATACTTAGTATTCCAATTAATAGTTTTAACCACCGTTTCATAAAGATCCCCTTTCTTTATGCGTTACTTCCATTATACAGGAATTATGCTTGAACTAGGCTGGTATTTCCTAACATTATTAGTAAACTTGGCTTATCGCTAAGTCATAAAGGCAAAATCCTTAGTTGCATTTAAGCAGCAATGAAAGTTTTTATGCTTCCCTTACTGCGAAAAAAGCCGGCATTCATCCTACTTGGCGAATGCCGACCTTTTTTATCCTGATGCCCTACTGCTAAGGCTATTTCACTACTAACATGATTAGTTAGATATACCTAACTTCTCCTTGACTTCAACGATTTGCAGGGTATGTCTTTTTTCATGGTATGCAATAAATGGAATCCACTGTTTTAAACTCATCTGTCCAAATACTGGATGTGGAAATCCCTTTGACTCTAATTGTTTCTCGTCAGCAGTCTCTGAAACTTTAATTAACCCTTGGTGTGTAGCGGTTAGTTTAAGCTTTAACTCTTCCAAAGTAGCAAAATCATCATTTGGTATTGCAAATTCAGGCGCTTGTACCTTAATGGTTCTGTTAAGTGAAGCTTCAATTGGTTTTAGTTCAGCATTTACTTCTTCACCATCTTCAAGTTTTTCAATAATCGTTTTTGTAATTGCACCTTCCATTAAAAACAAATGCTCCATAATCTGCTTTATCGACCACTGATCGTCAGCAGGTCTTTTATTCAACTGTTCATCAGATAATCCATTTACTTCATTATATAAATCCACACGTGCTTCTTCATTAAATTCCATATTAATTCTCCTCATTATTAAGCTACTACTATTTTATCAATCTTCTAGATTAAATTAAACATATAACTTCATTCAAATATTTACAAAATACTTTCATAAATAAACAGGTCACAATACTACTATCTTTTTAGTCTTTCAATTATAATAATACCAAATAGTCTAACAAGTGGGGGCGTTTTTTTGAAAAATACATTTTTCGTTACTGGATTCCCGGGCTTTCTTGCTACAAGTCTACTTCAACAGTTAATTCACGATCACAAAAAAGAAATCGATCAAATTCACTTATTAGTTTTACCAAGTCAGTGTGATCAGGCAATTGAACAGATTAAGTCCCTGGCACATAAACATTCAGTTCCAGAGCACTTTTTTTCCGTTATTACTGGTGACATCACAAAAAAAGACTTGGACATCCCATGGGAGACTAAAACAACCTTACAAGAATCTGTTACGCATGTCTTTCATTTAGCCGCCATTTATGATCTGGCCGTGCCAAAAGATGTCGCTTACGATGTTAATGTAAATGGAACACAAAATGTAAACGAATGGGTCATGACATTAGATAAACTCATTCGCTATATTTATTTTAGTACAGCATATGTTTCTGGAGTTCGTGAAGGTAAAATATATGAACATGAACTTAATCAAGGACAAACTTTTAAAAATCATTACGAACAAACAAAGTATGAAGCAGAACTTTTGGTAAACGCCATAAAGGATACTGTTCCAACTACTATTATCCGACCAGGAATTGTTAAGGGGAATTCTAAAACCGGTGAAACAATCAAGTTTGACGGTATATACTTCATGCTCAACTTACTGGACAATCTCAGGTTCCTTCCAGTCGTAACTTATATTGGAGATGGGGCACCTGAAGGAAATTTCGTCCCTTCTGATTATGTGCTTAACGCTGTCAGTTATCTTGCTTTAGCTCCAGTTGGAGAAGGAAAAACGTATCATTTAACGGATCCAAACCCATATAAAATGAACGAAATACACAAAATGCTTTCAGAAAGATATTTAGGAAAAACTCCAAGTGGTCAAATCCCTCTTACTATTGCTAAAAAAGCAATGTCAATTTCTATCATACGGAAGTGGTTGCAAGTCGAAAAAGAAGCATTGGATTATTTTGAAATTAAATCTTCCTATGATTGTTCGCAGACAGTTGCTGATTTGGAGGGTTCAGACATTGTTTGTCCTGACTTTAAGGATACACTTGAACCAATGATTCATTTTTATCGCAAATACAAACACGATTACACGAAGCATATTGAAATTAATTAGAGAAACTAGGCTTATCTCCAAGCCTTAATGGTTAAGTCCCTAGTTGTACTTATTCGAAAGAAAATTTTTCTATACTGCTTAGATAAACAAAAAGCTTTCTGCCCAGCGGGAAGCCTTTTGTTTATTCATGAGGAAAGTTGGAATGTTAAAAGTGATTATATTAGCCTACGTTAACAGAAATCTGTGAAAATTGTACCATCTTTGTATGATTACAACATCTTGTAATATTAATATTGTATAATAGTGAGGACAGGTTATGCAGGTGAGCTTCAAAGGAGGCAGTAAGAGTAAATCTTCTTTTACATCGGCGGCTTACCCCTTAAGGAAAGGGGGATGAAGCGTGTGATACCAATTGACAAGGTCCTGGAGTTGATGCTTATGTCTTCAACGCTTATGGTGTTGATTGTGAACAGCCGTGAAAAAAAGTAATCACCTCGTTGCTAACTAGATAATTACTTTTTTTAATCCTGACATATGGAGTCGTCGCGCCTAGCGGTTATTTGTCCAGGGTCGTAAGTTGCTGCTTGCGGCCCTTTCGTTCGACTACTTTTTTATTCTATTCTTAGCCTACCTAAAAAACAACTAAAAAATTTACTTCATACAGATTGCTAAAACCTTAATTTAATTA
>NZ_JBMERP010000010.1:0-70419 GCF_049310925.1 Virgibacillus sp. DJP39
GTAAAAGTAAAAAACGCTATCCCCCTTGTTATATAAGGTTTTCTAAGAAAATTTTTGTCTTACCTTAAAAAATTCAACCTAAGACACTTTTAACATAACTCAGTTTTTCCCCTCTCAACAAATTTCTTATTAAAGATTATTAAAGTTTTTTTGGTGTAGATATTGTTAAGAAGGAACGTCTAATAGGCGTTCTTTTTGATTTTTAAAAAACATTTAAGTGTATATAAGAATGCAAAAGGAAGCATCTGAGGAGGATAGAACAAAAATATGTAGTATTTACCTATTAGTCTTTTAAAACTTCTAAAAAGCACCTTAAAATGAATATTTGATACTATTATACTTAATTGTTATTTGTTATTTCTATAGTTATTTGGTACATTTAGATTAATTATTAAAAACATAACTTATTAATCAGATTAAAATAAAGATATATTTTAAAATCACCCTAAATTTTTAAAAAAACTACATTATAAGTGAGGTTTTAAAAACATGGATAAAAATGATAATCAGGTGGATAAAAAGGTGGATAAAATAGAATATACGATTAAAGATGCAAGTAATTTAGTTAATGAGAAAACATCTATTATTCGGAATTGGCTAAGAGAGTTAGGCGAACACATTCCTACACATAAAAATGAGAGTGGTTATAATGTATTTTTAAAAGATGGAATTGAACGATTAAGAGAAATCAGATCCTTACATAGAGAAAACAACTATTCGATAAAAATGATAAATCATTATTTTGCTACAGGAGGAAAAGATTTTATTCCAGTTAAAGAGGAAACTGGCGAGAAAGTTGCTGAAGAATTGAAAGCCTTACGTGAAGAAATAAGAGAGTTAAAGGAACACGATAAAAAACAAACTCAATTCAATGAAAAGCTATTAGAGGAATTGCAGAAACAAAACACATATATTAATCGATCCTTAAATGAGCGTGATCAAAAATTATTAGAAGTGCTAGAAAAAAAGAAAGAAGAGAAACAAGAGAAACAAGAAAAGAAAGGTTTTTTAGGAAGGATATTTTTAAAATGATTTTTTAACCTATAGAAAAAGTTGAGTAGAACGCTTTAGTTAGCGTTCTTTTTTAATGTTATTAAAAACTTGATGAGCTTTTATGGTAACTATTTTTAAATGAATGTTAAAAACTTGATCATCTATTGAAAATAATTAAGTGGAGTAGTGACGTAGTAGTAGTAACTAATACAGTTGTAATGTAGTAATTTTATCAAAATCACGTATTTTCACGTATCTTCATTTTAATAAGTGTATTACTAACGTAGTAGTGACGTAGTAGTGAGTTGCTAATGTAGTAGTGACGTAGTAGTATGTTTTTTATTAAGTTTAAAAAAGTTATACATATTAAAACGCCTGATATAACAACGTTTGGTTAAAATTTATTACATATAATAACTGGTTGTAAGTATATTCATCAATTTGTATTAAAAAACTAAGTAACGTTGATTTATCAAGTGTTATAGTGTGTAGGAAGTTTTATTTTGATCCAGCGTTAATTGTTATTTTTATTATCAATAGGAACGTAAACACCTTCTAATTTTTCTGATTTTAATAGATAAACGTAATAACTACCTGTTTAAAACGTTGATATGCATGTTTTTTAACTTATATTTCTACATAAAATTAAAAGTTTTAGTTGATATAGTAATCTTGTAGTGAAAAGTGAATAATATGTTGTTAAGTAAACGAATTACTATGTAGTAAAAAAATCAATATCAATATCCTGATTCTTATTAACTACAATTATCAGTCAATATGTCGATAAATAGGATGATGGTCTTATTAACGCTACTGAATAATTTTTTAAAAAAAGCTATTATTATATTAATCAAGTATTTATATAAGCTATAAAATGAAAGGAGTTGTTATTCAATAAATATAATTTTAAACACAATTTAGTTATGATTTTGATATTATTATACAATCATTATATATACAATTATAAATATAATTATAAGATAATAATAGAAAAAATAAGGGAAAACCCCAAAAAAAACGCATTTTTTCATAGATTTCACCTAATGTTCTAATGAAGTAGTGGGGGAGTAGTATTAAAAAAACAAAAAAGAAAAAAGGGGATGTTAGAAATGAGTATTTTGAGAAAAGAAAGTATTATATTAGGAATGATTTTGGTGGTCTTATTTAGTTTAGTCACACCTATAGGAGTATTTGCTGATACTGAAGTTAGTGTATCTAATTATGAATTTTTAGATGAAGAAGGTAATGTTATTGAAAGGTTAGAAATGTATACACATGAAACATTAAAAATTAAAAATCCAAGTGATGAAGAGGTATTGGTGTTAATGACTTGTTATCCTGATACAGAATTTCAACCTAATGAACGGTTATTAATATATGCAAAACCAATTTAACAAATTAGAGGGTGAGAAAATCTCATTCCTCTTTTTTTTTATTCAAATTTTAATGAAAAGTTATGATCAAGTTTTTAATATCTTTATATAACAAGTAGTCATAGATAAAAAACATTCATAAATGCAGTTAAATGTGAAGGGGTTGTTAAAAATGTATAAAAAAGTAGGAATATGTGTTTTAAGTTTTATGGTATTATTTTTTACTGGAATGTTTGATGTTAAAGCTAAAGGTGAGGCAACTACATCTAAAACAACATCTCTGATAAGTGATAAAAAACAAAGTATTATATTTGATTTACCTAATGTTACTAAAATAAATAGTGTGAGTGTAGATGATGGTTATGTTGTTAGTAAAATTTTAAGTGGAGATACATTAACAGTAGTAGTTGATGGTAGTAAAATTGATGATGAAGAATGGGATTATAAATATTTTGATAAAATGATTACTAACTATGGTACTCCTAATAAAAATAGCCCTAACACTTATCAGTATGGAGATTCTACTCCAGATCCTAATGATACTGGATATAGTGGAGTGTTAAAAAAATATATTAAAAGTGGTATACCAAGAGATACTAAGTGGGTAAGTAACCAAAAAAATAAATGGTATGATGATGGAATATATTCAGGTAATCTAAGTAGTTATTCTGTAAAAACTAGTGATTCTGATACCAAGTGGGTAACTAATCAAACTTCAAGTTGGTACAATTATGGTGGTTATTCAGGTTGGTTATCTAGTTATGTTTCAGGTAGCGGTCCTGATTATTCAAAAAAAGTAACTAAAAGTATAGTTTCAAATGATAATTGTAAAGATGCATCAAATTCATTGTGGTATTCAGATAATGGATATAGTGGATATTTAAGTTATATTGGTTGTGATACTAGTCTTCAAATGTTTGGTGTTACCTTAGCTAAATATTATGGAAATGTTACTAACAAAGGTGAGACATATTACAGATATAGAGGAAACGTAACTAAACCAGCACAATACGTTACAAGATATAAAGGTACTGTAGTAAGACCTGATAGTCGAGTATGGAAATATAAAGGTACAGTTTACAAAGGTAAATGGATTAATCAAAGATATAGTTATAGTGTGAAAGTTGATTATGAAGATAATCAAAAGCCAGTAGTTAGTTTTTCAACTGATAATGATAGATATTCAGAAGTTAGTGGTTATAATGTTATAAATCTTAGTGGAAATTCAAAAGATCCGGATGGAGATAGTGTGATAATCCATTATAGTGTGGGAAAAAGAATTGGTAAAATAAATGTTTTAAATAATACACAATTTAATATAAATATACCTATTGATAGTCAAATAACTGAGGGAAAGCATCAAATTAGATTGTGGGCAGATGATGGGGATTATTTAGGTAAATCTGAAACTGTAACTAAGAATATTATTGTGGATAAATCTGATCCTAGTGCATCTTTATTAGAAAATAATCAAGAATATCAAATATCGTTAGATTTCACTAATGTTGATGGTGATATTGCTGGTTTACATAGTAGTCCTTATAGGGTTGAACGTTCGGTAAATGGAGGAAACTTTAATACACGATTTAATTGGAATTCTAGTGATAGTTTTACTGATATGAATGTATATAGTAATACAAAGTATTCTTATCGGGGTGACGTAAGAGATAGTGTAGGTCATATAAGTAATAAAACAAATTTAGTTGAATTTGTTACTTCTCCTAAAATTAAAAATAGAGAGAATGATTATTTAGAAGATGAGCCTAATACTATTGTAATGGAGCTAGAAAAATCATTACCTAGTGGAATAAGCTTAGAAATAAAAAGAAGTGGTACTTTAATAGCCATATTAGATTCAGGTAAAACGTTCACCGATAGTGGACTTGATTTTGAAAGGGATTATACCTATGAAATTATTGCAGTTTCAAATGATAAAAATGGAAACAGATTAGAAAGTGTTCCAATAAAAAAAACTGTAACGACTGGTGTATCTATTTTAAAAATGACACTTTTTCATGAATTTGATAATATAAACAACTATTATTTAGTTAATCGAACGGTTTTTAGCGATAAAGTAACTGTAAGAGGAAATTTATTTTTCAATCAAGGAGGAAAAGTTGATATTATCTATTCCGATAAAAATGGAGAAGGTGTTGAAGAATTCAATCTTAATCCTTATCAAACCGAAACTTTTAATTTAGAAGGAAAATATAAAGATAAAGAAGTATATGAAGTGGTAGCAAGAATGAGTGAAAAAGGAATTAATATGGAAGAAGAAGCAAGTGTAAGGGTAGATATAAAACCAGTAATAATTAATGAATTAGATGTTAGTGGTAATTTATTTAACACAATTTATTAATCATTAAGAGAGGGATAAAAACCTCTCTTTTTTTATGTTTATCAAAACTTGATGAGGTGTTACGGATCATTATTTTAAATAAATATTTAAAACTTGATGAGGTAGCTGATGGTGTTATTAAGTCTACTGAAGAATGAATATTAAAATGCTATTATTATAGTAAGAATAAAATTAAAAGGGGAGCTTATAATGAAAAAAGTAATGTTATTTAGTCATTCGGATTTAGATGGTGTAGGTTGTGTGATTGTTGGTAAAAAAGTGTTTGGTGAAAAATTAGACTTTCAAATGTTAGGTTATCATCAAATAAACGAAAGTGTAGAACAATTTATTAAAAATAACGATTATAAGGGATATGATGAGGTATACATAACCGATATATCCGTTTCAGAAGATGTAGGGGAGTTATTAGAAGGAATTAAAGGGGAAATAAAGGTAACTCTTATAGATCATCATGTGGATGCCTTAAAATTGAATAAATATAGTTGGTCTAAAGTAATTACTAAAAATGAAAAAGGTAAAACAAGTGGAACTTCATTATTTTTTAATTTATTAAAAGAAGAATATAGTGTATTAAATGAGTTAGAAGAATTTGTAGAAAAGGTTAGGAGATATGATAGTTGGGAATGGAACGATATTTATAATGATTTTGAAGCTAAAAAGTTAAATGATTATTATTATCTGATAGGAAGAAAACGTTTCGTGGAAAGATATTTAGATTTTTCAACACCTTTGTTTAATGAAATGGAAAACTTGTTAATGGAAATTGAATACGAAAAAATGAATGATTATGTAAAGTGGAAATTAGGTAATGTTAGAATTGTTAAATTTGAAGAAAAGAAAATAGGAGTAGTGTTAAACGAACAATATCCTAACGAAGTTGCTTCTGCAATATTAGATTCTAAATTACATATAGATTTAGTGGCATTAGTTAATGGTGTAAGTGGTGGGGTGAGTTTAAGAAGTAAAGAAGATGGTGTAAATTTAATTGCTAATCAATTTGGCGGTGGTGGTCATCCTAGAGCTTCAGGTTTTGGGTTGAGTGAAGATAAAAAAAAGAAAATGATAAATCTTGTGTTTCAAAGTTAATGGTCTAATTAACACTACTGAATTTTTTAGTTTTTAAAGCTATAATATAAATAAGAATAAATGGAGAATATAAAAAGGGGAGAGTTAAGTTATGAAAATGAGAATGAAGGATTTTAAAGGGAAAAGAAATAATGATGAAAAGGTTATTGTAGAAAGTGGGAAATACGAAGTAAAGATTGTAAATGTAAAAATAAGTAAAAAAGAAAAAGGTAAATATAAAGGATTTGATGGTTTAAGTATTGGAATGAGAATTAGAGATGATGTAAATCAAAAATACGGAAAAATTTATGTTTGGGATAACTTGGTATGGCACGAAGATTTTACTTGGAAGATTTTCGATCAAATAGGAAATATTTTAGGTTTAGATGAAGAAAAAACATATGAACCGGAAAGTTATAAATTAGATATTTTGAATAAAGAAGTTATGGTAGAGGTTATTAAGAAAAAAGCAAAAAGAAAAAGTGATGGAGAATTGTTTCATTTAAATAACATTAAAAATTATATGGTAAGTGATTTGCTTGAAGATGAGTTAGATATAGAAGATGAAACTGAAGAATCAGATGATATTAATTTAGATACTAGTGATGTTGATGATATGGAAGAAAATGAAAAGGAAAATGAAGACCTGGATTTAGAAGAAGAAGAAGAAGAAACGGAAGATGAAAATTATGATGAATCAGATGAAGATTTGATGAATTCAATATCAGTATCATAGAGAAATAAGAGAGGGGAGTGAATGCTTCCCTAATAAAAAGGGGGAAAAAAGATGGGTATTTATAAAGGAAAAAAAGTATTGATTTTTCAAAATTACGAAGAATTAAAAATTTTTTTCAATAAAAGAAAAAACTTGTATGATTTAATTTTTGGGGAAGTTATTTTTAGTGTACAAGAATATGGTTTTAGTGAATGTGTTTTTAATGACAGAATCACAGTAACTAGGAAAAATGAAAGAATTGATAAAGGGGATTTACAATTAACATATGTTGATATTGATGGTTATAAGAATATAAAATTTTACATTAAAAATCGGAAAATCACAAACATATTAGTTGGTGATAGGAACAATTTAACAGACGTTGATTTTTAACAAAAATGGGGGAGTGAATGCTTCCCTTTTTACATAGAAAAAAGAGAAAAGAAAATTTTAAAAGGGGATGTTGGTTTATGGGGAGATATAGAGCGAAAAAGTTAGAGAATATGAAAAAGGGAGATTTAGTGAAGTTTTTCGGTAAGATTGAACACATAGATAATTATGAGTATAAAAGTAAAAAAGGTGAAGTTTATAAAATCCTTGTTAATGTTATAGAGAAAAATGATTTAGGTGAAATTGTTTTGAATGACACTATTGAAAGTATAGCTTTTTTGAATTATAAGGATCGTAAATATAAGGTAGCTAAAGAATTATTCGATTCTTTAGTAGTAGGTGATGGAGTTGTTTTAGAAGGAACGGTTGGTATTGATGAAACTTATCATAAAATCATAATCCCGTCTGTCCATATATTCACTCAAATACCTACTCGACAAGTAGTTATTGATAATATAGAAAAATTTAAATTTGAAGAGAGAAAAGAAGAAAGTGAATATAATCGTGTAGAGTTTCAAGTTACCACAAAATTTTCTACTCAGCAGTCGATTGTTGATGTGAAAGATTTAGTTGAAATAAATAAACAGTTTGGAAATAATGTAGTTTCTGTTGCTGATAGAGGAGTTTGTCAAGGTTTCCCTGACTTTGAATACGAAGTAAAAAAGAATGATATGAAAGGGTTGTATGGAGTCGAATTTAAAGTGAGTGATGAAACATTAACTCCTTATATAACTAATTCAAAGAAAAAGTATGATGATAATACATATTTCTTTTTCGATATAGAAACAACTTCATTAAACGCAACTTTTGGTGAGATAATTGAAATAGGTGTAGTTAAAATTAAAAATGGTAAAAAAATAGATGAATTTCAAAAATTAATCAAACCTAAAAAAAGTATTTCAGCTACTACAACTGAATTAACTGGTATAACGAATGAAATGGTAAGAGATGCTGAAAACGAATTAACAGTTTTAAAACAGTTTAAAAAATTCGTTGGAACATCTACTTTGGTAGCTCATAACGCTAAATTTGATTACAATTATATTCAACAAAAATGTAAAAAGTATAGTACAGATTTTAATTTTGATAATAATCCTATAGTAGATACTTTAAAAATGTCACGCTTATTATTTAAAAAATTAAATAAACTTAAAAAAAGAAAGTTCACTTTAGATATTATGTTACAAGAGTATGATATTGATTTTGAAGGAAATCATCATAGAGCTAAAGATGATGCTCTAATGTGTTACAGATTATATGAAAAATTATTGGTTAATCATAAAAAAGGGAAAAAAGTAATAAATGGTTTTGAATACTATGGATTGAAAAACTTACAAATGATTCATGATAAAGGAGAGGAGTTTATAGATTCGTGGAACGCCAGTAGAATGTTAGTTTATGCTAAAAATCAAGCTGGAAGAAAATCTCTGTATCAATTAGTGTCTTTAGTTAATATAACTTATACAGATGAAAAAACGTTACCATTAGATGAGGTTTTGCAAAGGAGAAAAAACTTAATTTTAATAAGTGGTGGATTTGAAGCTAAAGATTTATTCGATAATTTACTTGATGGAAAAATTAAGAAAAAAGACTTAGTAAAATATGATGCCATTGGTATACAACCAACTTCGCAATTAAATAAAAAGAATAATAAATATAAAACATTAAGTAATAAAAAAATACAAAAAATAAATACTTTTTTAATTAAAAATGCTGATGAAAATAACGTTCCAGTTATAGCTATTGGTGGAGTACATTACATTAATAAATTTGAAGAAAAGTATCTTAAACCTATTGTTAATGAATCAATAAGATCAGGACTTCCACATTTAGATAAAAGAATAAAAAAGGATGCTTTTTTCAAAACTACTAAAGAAATGTTAGAAGATTTTAGTTACTTAGGAAAAAATAAAAGTAAAGAAATTGTAGTAGATAATACTATAATGTTAGCTGAAGAGTTTGAAGAGATTTTTATTGTTGAAGATAAATTATACACTCCTTTTATAAAAGAAGCTAATGAAGTTATAAGAAAAAAAGTTAATATGAATTTAGAGAAAAAATACGGAAAAAATCCTGACAAAGAAATTTTGGAGAGATTTAAAGACGAAGAAAAAAAAATAATTAACAAAGGATATGGAGTAATTTTTTATGCTAGTTCTTCTCTTATTGAAAGATCAGAAAAAAATGGATACATAGTTGAGGATAGAGGTTCTGTAGGTAGTTCTTTTTACGCCTTTTTAAGTGATATATCTGAGTTAAATCCATTACCTACACACTATCTATGTCAAAATTCTAATTGTTGTAATCTTGAATGGATGAAAGAAATAGAAGATGGATATGATTTAGATGATAAAAAATGTGAAAAATGTATTGGAACAATGAAAGGGGAAGGAGGATATTCACCTTATTCCGTATTTGGTGGAAAAGGAAAAGTACCTGATATAGATATGAATTTCGCTGACGTTTATCAACACGAAGCTCATCAACATATTTTTGATATGTTTGGTAAGGAAAAAAGTTTTAGAGCTGGAACTGTATCAACGTACAGTGAAGGGAAAAGTAAAAAAATTGTTTGGGATTTATTTAAAAAGGAAAGCAAAAAAGAAGATTTTTTATTAGAAGAACTATACAGTAATGATTATAATTTTTTTTACAAAGATAAAATGACTGGTGAAAAGAAAAAACAAAAAAATATTTATGGTAGTTTAGATCATATTATAGTTGAAGAATTAAAAGAAAAAGGGGGAGTTAAAAAAGTTTTTAGAGAGACATTTAAAATAAAAGACGGATATTTTAAAGAATATCATTCATTTATAAATAATGTTAAATATGGTACTGGAATACATGCTGGTGGAGTTATCGTATTACCTAATGGATATGAAATAGAAGATTTCACCCCACAAACTTATGCTAAAGATGGAAAAGATAAGAGTGTAATAACTACTCATTTAGACTTCAATAGCATACATGACACAGTATTAAAGATTGATGCATTAGGACATAGTTCACCAACTATCTTTTTTAATTTAGAAAAAGAAACTGGAATAAATGTAAAAAAAATAAATTTTACAGATAAAAAAGTATTAGAAGAATTAGGAAAAGGAATAACTGCTGGAATCCCTGAATTTAACACTATTTTTAGTACAAACGTTATTTTGCAAACAAAACCTAGAATTTTTTCAGATTATATTCGCTTAATGGGATTAACTCATGGTACTGGAATTTGGTTAGGAAATGGCGAGGAATTGGTTGAAAAAGGAAAAAGTATTAGAGATATTTTCTCTACTAGAGAAGATGTGTTGAAATTATTATTAAGTAAAGGTATAGAAAATAAAATGGCTACTGATATTTTTGAATTTGTAAGAAAAGGAAAATTACATGATGGTAAAATGGAAAATATCAAAAAATGGGAAGAATGGAAAGTATTAATGTTTAAAAAGGGGATAGAAAAATGGGAAATTGAAAGTATGGAAAAAATAAAATACTTATTTCCAAGACAACATGGAAAATCATATGCAAAAACATCTTTGCGTATGGCTTATTATAGGTATCATCATTTAAAAGAATTCACTAAAGTATTATTGGATAAAGGAAATGAAACAAATGATGATGTAAATACGAAAAAGAAGAGTAAAAAATCTATTTCTTATTTACCAATTTTGTTAGAAAAAAAAGAATTTGACAACATGATTAGTGATATTGAAAAACGTTGGTCTGATCCAAAAACAAATCCAACAAATAAAGAAAAAACATCTTATCCAACATATAAACTTATTCAACATTTTATGAATAAAGGTTATAAAATATATCCAGTAGATTTAGAAAAATCGGCAGATAAAAAATTTATTTATGAGGAAGATGGGTTAAGATTACCTTTAAGTGTTATGCCTAACATCAACGCAAAATTAAGAGAGAAAATTATAAAAACAAGGAAGAAAGACGTTTTTACTTCTAAAAAGGATTTAAATCGTTTAACTGGAAATAAAAATTATATAAACACAATCGCTATGTATTGTGGATTAAAGTAAGAAAACATTAATTCCAACTTCTAAATAGAGGTTGGTTTTTTTATGGTCTAATTAAGAGGGTTGAATTATTTAAATTTTCGTGCTATAATGACATTATAGATAAAAAACCTATTATTTAGGTTTAATAATATTAATTATAAAAAAGGGAAGTGTTAAAAATGAAAATGGTTATTCCGATGGTAATAATGGTTGTAGTGGTTCTTGTGTTGACAAATGGGGTTTTAGGTACAGATACAGGTTCAATTATGAATTTTGGTGATACATTTAATTCTAATATTGAAAGCGAAATATCATCTTTCGCTATGGGATTTATAGAAGAAAAAGCTAATGAGGTACTTAATAACTTTTGGGAAATTTCAGGGATAAATAAAATTATGTAAACAAAGTATTATTCTAATAAAATTAGAGTAATATTTTTTTGTTTATATTTGATTATATAAATGTTTCATTGTATAATTAACCTATGTACTGCATATAAATATAAAAATAATTAAAAAAATGGAGGTAAAAGAGTTGAGAGTAGCGATTGAAGAAAATATGAATATCAAAGAAATAGAGAGAGAAGCTGAGAATATTGTTACGGATATTATTAACTACATTAAAGGAGTTAATGAATATATAGGTGTGGGATCTATAACACAAAAGGATGTTACAACATCCACACTCTATAAAGATATTGTAAAAATATTAGAGGGGAGAAGTAATTTAGAAATTGATGAGGAAATTCTGATTAGAACCGAACGTGTGAAAAAGGTATTATCTAATACACCATATCAACAAATTTGGAATTCTAACTTAGAAACATTTAATAAAACAAAAATTGGTGAAGCTATTGTTTTTCTTGAAAATACAAACTTTATGGAAAGTGAATATATTACACAAAGCGAAGCAAGTAATTTATTAGGTAAGGATATAGCACATATAACAAATATGATACACCGATTTGAACCACGAATTATCAATGACAGAAGAATGGTTAGACGTTCATCTGTAATAGCTTATAAAAATGAATATGAAGCTAGAAATAAATTCAAGACAAACGAAGAATATATGAGTGCTGATGAAGTAGCTAATGAATTAAATTTTTCTATCCATTTCATTTATAAACTCCTTAAAGAAGGAGAGCTTTCAAAATATGCGGTTTCTACCGCAGGTGTCGGTTTATATATAGAAAAAAAGTATGTAGAAGAATATAAAAAAAGAAGAGATGAACAAAGAAAAAAATATAACATGTTTGATTTTTTAGGTACACAGGAAACAGCTTTAATTTTGTTTAATAAAACTCCTGCGACAATTTCAAATTGGATCAAAAAAGGGATTTTAAAAAACTCAAAAAAAGTAGGAAGAAACTACGAAATACCTAGAAGTGAAGTTTTAAGGGTAATGAAAGAAGAAGGGTATGAAAATGCTGATACAAAAGTTGAAAATAGAGATAGAACGTTGTTTCAATATATTAAAATTTACACTAGAGCATTAAAGGATAATGATAAGCAACAACAAGAAGGTATTTTAGACTTAGCTGAGAAGAAAGGATTTAAGGATTATATGAAAGTAACTAGAGAGGCATTTAATAAAGGTGAAGAAGTATATATTCCTGATTGGGTATTAGAAGAATATGAAAATGAAAATTGATTACGATCATGATGCTGACGAGTTAAAGATTAAATGGAATGAAAAATTAACGTTTTTTCTAAAACATGACCATTATAGCCTTGATGATGTGTGGAAGGATCCAAAACATACAATAGTGATTAGAGATAATGGTTTTAGTTTCTTTCCAGTAAATAAAGATTTAAATGAGGAAAATAATATTGAAGATGTTTTTTTTGGGAATGGTGGAAAAGTGATTTTAGAATACGATAAGGAATTTGATGGTTTTAAGTGTAAAATTTTATTTTTCAAAAGTGAAAGAAAAGTGATTCAAGAAATTTGTAATGATATTAGATATATAGAAAGTGAGGTGAAAATGAATGTTAAAAGAAAAAGTAAGTAAATTACCTGATATAGCTATTAGTAATGAATATGAAGGATTTTTGTTTAAGGTTAGAGATAACTTATTATGTTTTTTAACAAAAGATAATGAGTGTTTAAAAAATGATATTTACTTTTTACTTAGTGAAGATGGAAAAGAAAATAAAAACGGTATATATTTAAAACTTGATGATTCCTTTCCACTACTTTTTAAAGAAATAAAACAACGGATAAAGGAAGAAGGAAATTCAGTTTTGGATGAATATGTTGAAGGTAATGGGATTAATGGAATGTTGGATAACGCTATTAATGAAATAAGAAAAAATGAATTAATGGTCTGATTAACGGTAGTGAATTATGAAGGAAAAAAAGCTATCATAAAAATATAAGGAATATAAGGAAATAATAAATAGGAGGTCGCTTCACACTATAAGTGTGAGGTTGATTTCCTATTTTAAATCTCTCTTGTAACATTCCTGTAATATAAGTTTTTTTTAAAAATGTTATAATAGTATTATAAGATAAAAAACCTAATATATAGGTGTTAAATTAAAAGGGGAGTTTTAATTGAGAAAATTGAATTATAAAGATGTAGAAGTGTTATTTAAAGAAAAAGGATTTATTTTATTAGAAGAAGAGTATAAAAATAGTAAAGAAAAGATGAAATTTAAATGTAAAAAACACTTAAATGATATTCAATATATTACTGTGTCAAAATTAAAAAATGGTGGATGTAAAAAATGTACTAATGAAAAGAGAAAAGTTGATTTTTCGTTAGTGAAAGAAACTTTTGAAGAAAAAGGTTTTATTCTATTAGAAGAAAAATATAAAAA
The DNA here is from genome assembly GCF_049310925.1 of Virgibacillus sp. DJP39. Lineage (NCBI taxonomy): Bacteria > Bacillati > Bacillota > Bacilli > Caryophanales > Bacillaceae > Virgibacillus > Virgibacillus sp. DJP39. The sequence goes on from NZ_JBMERP010000010.1 coordinate 13,728, forward strand.
CATCTCAACTAAAATGAGGTGTAAATGTAAAAAACATTTAGATGAAAATCAATATATGTCTTTAAAAGATATAAGATATGGTAGGAAATGTGAATTTTGTGATAGTAATATGAAGTATGAAGAGGCTAGTAATCTTTTTGAAGAAAAAGGATTTGTATTATTAGAAAAACAATATAAAAATACCTCAACTAAAATGAAGTGTAAATGTAAAAAACATTTAGATAAAATTCAATATAAAAGTTTATCGAGTATAAAAATGAATGAAGGGTGTAAGTTTTGCACTAATAATGTAATGAGTTATGAAGAGGTTAGTAATCTTTACGATAAAAAAGGTTATATTTTATTAGAAAAACAATATAAAAACGCTTCAACAAAAATGAAATGTAAATGTAAAAAACATTCAGATAAAATTCAATATAAGAGGTTATCGAGTATAAAATTAGATGATGGATGCTCATATTGTTTCCACGAAAATAATAAAGGAGAAAATCACTCAAACTGGAAGAAAGAATTAACAGATAAGGATCGTAATCAAATTGGGAGAAAAAATTCTCAATATAAAAAATGGAGATTTGATGTTTTAAATAGAGATAATTATACGTGTCAATGTTGTGGTAATAATAATAATATAGAACAACTTAATGCTCATCATATAAATAGCTGGAATTATTTTAAAGAAGGAAGATATGATATTACTAATGGAGTTTGTTTGTGTGTTAGTTGTCATAAAAATTTTCATTTCATATATGGATATGGTAATAATACGGAAGAACAATTTAATAAATTCCTAAAAAATAATAGAGAGTATAAAAATGTTTCATAACAAGGAAAGGGGATGTTAAAATGAAATACATAAGTAACAAAAAGAAAATGAATAAGTTTAGAAAAGTGTTAAGAGAAAATAAAATGTTAATGGATTGGAATGAGGAAAGGGGAGGAATGAATTATGATAGATATAAAAAAAATTGTGAGAAAAAAATCTATAAAAAACAAATTTCAGGGGATAAATTAGAAGATGATGTAGTAAAAACTTTTTCAAAGGTGTTTAAAAATAAAAATTATATATTAATACGAGATATTATTATTGATTTTAATACTCATATAGATCTTTTATTACTAACCTCAAATGGTGTTTTTATAATTGAAGTTAATGATTGGAAAGGTGAATTTCAAATAAAGAATGATATGTGGAAAAAGAAAATTAGGAATGGAAAAACATTTTGTTATAAGGATAATAAAAACCCTTTTATAAAAATAAAAAAGAAAGAAAAAAAACTGAGAAATTTGTTTGAAGAAAAAAAAATCGAAGCACCTCTATTTTCTTACATTTTTTTAAATAATGATTGTGTAGAAACTGATGATAATAGAATTGTATGTAGTAAGGAAGAGTTGGTAAAAAAAATTAATAAAGATATAAATTTAAAATTAGATACTTATTTAAATGGAATGAGAATACTAAAAATCAATTAATTTTAAAATAAATAGGAGGTCGCTTCACACTATAAGTGTGAGGTTGATCTCTTTTTTTTGTTATTAAAAATAAAAAAGGGGTTGGGACTAATGGAAGTGAAAAGAGATGATAAAAAGATGAAAGAGTTTAGAAGGATATTGAGAGAAGATAAGCTAGAAAGAGGGTTTAAAAGAAACAGTAATGGAATGAATTTTGAAAGGTATAGAGAAGATAACGAATGGAAAATTTATAAAAAACAGTTATCAGGAGATGATTTAGAAGACTATATGGTTAGTTATGTTAAAGATTGGTTTGAGGGAACGGACTATAAAATAATACATGATTTAGTTTTAGGAAATTATGAATATCAGCTCGACATTTTATTAGTAACCAATTACGGATGTTTTATAATCGAGGTAAAGAATTGGAGTGGAACTTTTACTATAAATAATGGTGATTGGGTCAAAGAAGATAGTAATGGAAAGCGTTTTGAGAAAAATGGGTACGAAAACCCTACTCAGCAAGTTAAAAAGCATAAGAAGGCTTTAAAACGATTATTAGATGGTTATTGTGATATACCTATTTATACTTTTATATATATCCAATGTGATGAATTATATAGTGATACGATACAAATAAATAATAATAATAAAGAAATTTTAAAAGAAATTCAAAAGATAATTATAAATAATTCAAAAGCTATAAAACCATACATAGTAGGTGATTTGGTCACTTATATAGTAGAATAAAGTCGTTTTTTTAATGTATGGTATGGTTAGCTATGTTGCTCTTTTTATAAATGTATTATATAATAGTATTATAATATAATTAAATTAAATATATAAAACAAATATATAAAGATACATGTAATATTTATGTGATTGATCTTTGTAACATTCCTGTAATATGAACTATTTAAGAACGTGATATAATTATATTATAAGATAAAAACCTAATATATAGGTTTAATAAATAAAAGGGGTTGGCTTTAATGAATAGTGTAATTAATGAAATTAAAAAGTATGTTGATGGAAATGGAATTAAAGAACTTAGTGCGGAAGAACAGTTAGTTTTATTGAAAAAGTTTAGAGAGAATAATGATGTGGATGCTCGTACTAGTTTAATGGAAAGTATGTATTTAATGTTAATAAAAATTGTTAATGAAAGAAGTTTTAAATATGATTTAAATGCAGATGATTTTTTTATGAGAGCTTGTGAATATTGTTTAAAAGGGTTTGAAATATATAATGAAGAAAAAAATATGACGGTAAGTACCTACATTTATAATTATGTAAATATGAGATTACTAGAAAAAGTTAAATTAGGTATTAAAGATGATAGTGGAGTGGATCTAAATTATTCAACTTGTTTTAAAGATAAAATGAAAAAGATTATTGATTTTATAGTTAAATTTAAAAATGAAAATGGAAAAGATGTTGAACCTTCTTATAAAGATATTGCTGTTGGGGTGAAAATGAAAATTAAAGAAGTGGAAAAATTTATGAATGAAGATAATTATAGCATGGTTAATAATACTATTATGAATGAAGATGGTGAAGTTAGTATTTTTGATTATGTTAGTGATGATAAAATAAATATTGAAAATGAAGTAATTGATAATATTTTCTTTGAAAATATAGAGGATTTTCTAGGTGAAAGAGAAATCGAAATTTTAAAATCAATTAAATATAATATTGATACTAAAGGAAAATTTAATAAAAGTGATATTGGAAGAGAAGTAGGATTATCATCTGAACGTATAAATTCTATTATAAAAAATATTAAAAGTAAAATTGTAGAAAATCTCAGCCTTGAATCTAAAAAGGAAATGAAAAAAATGTTAGAGAATTTAAATAGTGTAGAAAGGTTAATTGTTAAAGAAAGAGAAGAAGGAAAAAGAACTAATGGGATTGCTAAGAGGTTAAAGATGGATGTTAAAGAAGTAAAGAGTATCTTAGATAATTTTGATGAAAAAGTAAAAAAAATCGAAAGTAATGAAAATGTAGTAAATGATGTGTTAAGAATGGTGGGTTAAGTTTTCTAAATGGTAGAAATAACACTACTGAAGAATTGTTTTTAAAAAGCTATTATGTAATTAGTGAGTTAATTAATATTAATAATATAAAACATAGAGGTGATTAAAATGGGGTTAGAATTAGAAGTGTTTAACGAAGATGAATTAGAAAGTGAGATTGAAAAAGCGTTAGATATAAAAAGAAAATTAACTGAGGAAGAGATTGATGAAATATATGAGTATCATTATGGAAAAGTAAATGAGTTACCTGATTTGAATGAAAAAGATATAGATAAATGGTGTGAATCCTTTGTGAAAAATCCTCCTTTAAAAAATAAAGGTGGTGAAAAATATGAATGACTATGAAGTATTTTATATAGATGGATATGATTTTGAACGTAACAACAAGAAAATGAAAATGTTTGGTGAAAATAGTAATGATATTTTAAGTGAATTTATGATAAATGAAATGGATGAAAAAGTAATGTTGCAAATGTGTATAAAAGAAATAAATGAGTTTGAAGAAAAATAAATAGAGAATATATAAATAGGGATAAGTTGGATTAAATAGGAGGTAATTTGATTATTTATTGGAGGAATCATAATGGAAAAAATAAAATTTTTCTTAATACCATTTTCAATATCACTAACGATAATGACATACATAAATCATAGTTTTGATGTAGCGTTTTTGATATTTAGCATATCTAGTCTAATTATATTCATTTTGGTGATGAGGAGAAAGGATGAAGAAAAAGAAAAAAAGGCTATAAAACAATGTGTAGAAATAGTTAATTCTTATATTAAAGACGATTTTTCAAAAGATGAAATAAAAGAGAGATTAAAATATATAGAATTAAGTGAAGAAATCAAAGAGGAAATCATGAATACAGGAGTATTAGTGAAAGAGTTAAATAAAAAAGGAGAAGGTTAAAATGAGAAAAAAAGGAGTTATTATAGTTAATTTATTTATTTTTTTGTTATCAAGTTATGCTTTATTTTATTCGATTTCCTTTCTTTACTTTATGGTGGAGAGAACAGAATTCGTATTAGAAGTGGAAGCGATATTAAAAATATTATTATTAATAATTATTATTTTATCCTATTTAAGTTCAGTTTACGTTATAGGAAGATTACATTTTCATACTAAAAAAAATGGAAAGTTAAAGGTACTTTCTTTTTTGAATAATAACTGGAAAATATTATTACTATTATTTATTACATTTTTAATTCCAGTTTTCTTCTTAGTACAAATTTATGTTACTTATTTATTGTGGCTTGTAACTATAAGTTTAGTTTTGGTAAAGTACAAGTTTATATATAAAGTCGATCCTAATAAAAAAGTGAGTGTAGAGACAGAAAAAATGGTTGTAGATAATATAAAAGATAAAGAAGTTGATGATTGTATTGAGTTTTTTGAAGATGGAACGCTAAGTGAAGAAGAATTAATTTCTTATTCAAAAGATTGTCCTGAACACTTTAAAGGAAAAATTCTTATTTCTATAGCAAAAAAGAGAAGGGAAATAAAAATGAACGTAAGTGAGTAAATATAGTTCTTAGCATCTAAGGAGGTGATATATAAACACTAGAAAAAATACATAATAGGTGGTTTGTTTTTTTGAATATAAAAAAAGGGAGAGGATTTTAATGAAGGAATTAATAATTAATTTTTTAGGTGTATTAGATAATAAAAGGAATAATGAGAGAATGAAAGAGAAAGGATTTAGTTTAGCTGAATTAGGAATTGCTATGGTTATTCTATTGATAATAGCCACGATAGCCACTATAAGTTATTTTGTATTTATTGATGATGCAAAAAAAGTTAAATCAGTTGAGGATGCTAATTCTATTCAAACTGCTGTTGCTACAAGTTATGCACAAGGAAACGGTTGGTCAGTAGATCCGTCTGGTACTTCTTTATCAGCATATGGAAATCCAAAAGTTTTTAAAGCTATTGGAGGAACATTAAGTTCAACTTCTACTGATGGTATTACATTTGTATTAGAGGCAACGAGTTCAACAAATGGTTTGATAGTATCTGATGAAGTATTAATAGATGCTGATAACGGAACTGTAACGACTGGAAATATAACAGTTGATAAGACAACTTATGATGGTATTACTGCTAGTGAATCCGCCGTACACGTTTACGGTATGTTTAACGGCGGTTTATCGTTGGTGTGCCGGCACTTTGCTTATATTATCGACGATTGTTACTGTTCAAAACGATTGTTTATAACGAACTTTCCTAGCGACTAATTACGTTACCTTCATATTACCCAACTTGTTCCGTGAATGCAAGGCCTAATTTGAAACTAACTGCATTATGTATCACCTAACCGTAACTAATTCGCTTGTGTGACGCTCCATGCTACGGTATTTGCTTCCAAAATTTAAATCCTCGACCCCCTAAGATTTTCTACGACAAAAAAAGTCGGCGAACAGGTGGTTAGACCCGTCCAGTCCGACATTTATCCGACTCAAACTAGTTGACTTCGGCAGCATTTTTTTATTCGCTTGTTCAACTAAAGCACCCGAGTTGCCTTCGTGAGAACACCTGCCTTAAGGCTATTTGTATTCGGTTTTTATAGTTACTTGTCCATCTAATTTATATTCAGATTCCCCAGTATCAACTTTTTCATCATTGCGGTTAATTTTATATTTACCACCTCTTAGACTGACACTAACACTAAAATTGAGTTTTCGGTTATCTTTTAATCCACCCGCTAATTGATCATATATGTATTCTTTACCTTCTGAAAAGTTTTTCTTAGGAACATAACCAACCATAAATGAATCTATATAGACTGCTATTGCCTTTGAATCATATTCATTATCAGGTTCTAATTGTAGCGAGCAATTGGAAAATAATGCATCACTATATTCAAAAATAGGTTGATCATAAGTTTCTTCTAAAATTTCTTTGTTTGTCATACCATCATATTTTTCTTCATCAAAGAAAGTGCTATTTTCCTTTTCTTGTTGTAAGGCTTTTTTTATAGCTTTTTGGTAAAAAGAGGTTCCTGCGATTTTGAAATCAATGTATTCAAATATTCCATATTTCTCTTCTCTTGTTACTGAATAACTTGTTTCTGCAATTGGGATTGGTCCTTTATATTCCTCTTTAATTTCCGGAGTTACGTCCTCTTGTTGTTTTTCTGTTTCATTGTTTTGAGGTGTTTTTTTGTTTTTAGTAAGAAAATCAAAAATACCCATGTTATTTTCCCCTTTCTATTTAGCACCGACTCTTATACAACAATCCTACTGCGTTAGCGTTTAGTAATTGTTTCACAATCTCTGTATTTAGTTTAACATAATTTATCTGAATAACTAATAAATTTTAAAAAATACGGACAACCCTCGTCGAGGTTGCCCGTTACTTCGTATTCTATTCGCTTTTATGCCACCTTACTCCGTCGCCTTGCCTGGTAGTCGATACTGTACCGATAAGCCTTGACCGTTAGTCAATGCGAATGTGTGCATTACATGGCCGCCTTGCTGCTTTACTGCCTCGATAAATCCAACGTATTCTTCCGTCGTGTAACATACCCGGTTATATTCGTTCCATGTAAACAATTTATCGCCCCTAACTTCGTATTCCTACGTAATTTTCCGCGCTATACATTCAATGCGATTTGGTCCGGCTAGTCCAATCGCTTGCTTATCACCGTCTATATACTTGTGTCCCGCATACTTGCGCTTGTCGTACTTCATGTAATTAATATAATTCCGAAATTCCTCCGCCGATAATTCGTTTACATAGTCCACTTCGTAGTTTTCATTTAGCCACTTCGTGAAATATTCCCACATCTTAACGTAGTCGCGAATAGTCCTGTCCCTTACACCTTCCGTTCGCTTACCGCTAATAACAATGTCAATTGCTTGTGTTTGCGTCAAGTTCGGATATTCCTTTACAGGTTCCGCTAGTTTCGTGATTCTCTTACGTTTCTTCAACGACACAAAAAAAGACCTCCCCAACGCCTAAATTTAGCGCTAAGAAAGTCTTACTTATCGTTATTAACAACCGCAAAACGTCTATATAACGGTTGTTTATATTCGTTTGAACTGTCGATATGCTCGGTTAAACTAGTGTAGTCCGCAACCTTTACGATTTGTTTCCGTTTAGGTTTACCGAATGATACTACGATTAGAAAACCTTCGCAAAACGTTGTCACACCGCTAACATTTTTCAGGTGCGCCCGCGCGGTCCTTCGCTTTAAACGATGATCCACAGCCACAGCTAACCATTGCGTTCGGATTATCAATGCTGAAGTAGGAAATTTAGTTCGAGTTAGACCAGTAGATTTTAACGCTATAAAAGGTTACTTAGGTGCTGGTGTTACTGCTGAATCAGTAAATGGATATTATATTGTAACTGTAAATTAAAATAAGGGAACGTTAATTTGTTCCTTTTTAAAAAACAAAGTGATGATTTAGATGAAAAGATGATACAGTATAACATTAAAAAAACGGATATAAATGGAATGAAGTGTAATATAGATTTATTAAAAAAGTGAAAGAAGGAGGATTAAAATGGAATTAATGACAAAAGAATTAGAATCTCAATTCGTTGTAATAGGTGAAACTGAAGATACACCAATGGAAGAAAAAAAAGTTATAGCTAAGTTTTTCTGCCCTTCAATGACCTGGTATGCGATTGAATATGATCCAACAGATCGAATATTTTTCGGTTATGTAAGGAATGAAGGAAATCCTCAAATGTCTGAATGGGGATATTTTAGCTTGGATGAATTAGAAGGAATTCAAAAGAATCAACCTTCACCATTTTTCATGATGGAAAGGGATTTGTATTTTTCACCTAAGATAGTCAAAGAAATTAAAGAAATTTTACTTCATTAAAAAATGTTAGATAATATAAAAGGAGGATTTTATATGGAGATACCAACTTAATTATTTTTTAGTAAAGAAGAAGAATATAACTTCAAAGCTGGATATAAGTCAGTAGGAAATGAAAAAAAAGTGGAAGATAACATGAAGTGTTTAAATATGATGGAGATTGAATTAGAAGAAAGACTTGGTAATGGTAGATGGAGTGTTATGAAAAAAGTTTAGTATAAAGGGATTTTTTTTAAAAAGGGGAGAGATTGAAATGGAAAAATATTTTAATGTTGATGAAGTGATTGATGAATATGGAACGGATAGAAATTTATTGGTTGTTGGTAAAACAGGAAGTGGAAAGACAACCTTTCTGAGAAATTACTTAGTGAAATTTGAAGATAAAGTAATACACTTTGTAGATAAAGAAGAAATGGATATTTTAAATAACTTGTTAAGTATACTTAAAGAAAGAATGGAAGAACGATTAGAATTATTTAAAGAGAAAAAAGTAACAAATTTAGAGGGGTTTAATAAAATTTCACCAATTAAATTTAAAAAAGAATTTCTAGTAATAGAAAATATTGATAGGTATTTTGACTTTTTAAATAAAAACAAAGATTTTTATACATTATTAAGACAATCAAGATGTACTGGAATTCATTTTTTAGGATCTACTCAAAGGGAAATGAATTTAGTAAGGTTAAATAATAAATTAAGAAATAATTTTATTGTAGTTAGTAACAAATCGTAATTTAAAAAATTAAAAGAGAACGGGTTTTAAATAATCCGTTCTTTAAATGAGGGGGAAAATGAAATGGAATTAAAATTCAATACTTTTGTAAGTGTAAAACAATATTTCAACGAAAATCTAAATCATCTACATGGTGATGTAAAAGTTATTAATATAAAGAAAGAAAATTTTAGTAATCTTAAATTTGATAAAATTGGATATAAAGAAGGATCCGATTATATTAGGTATCAAAAAGATAGTGAATCAGATTTAGAAAAGAATAAATGGATAGAAATTCGCTTTAATGAAAAAGAAGTTACATTATTAGAATTTGGTTATGCTGATTTTTGGTGGAATGAGGTTTGATATGGATTGGTAACAAAAAACAATAAAAAGTAACAAAATTGATGTTACCGACTTAAACCCTTGTGGCTCTAAGGTTAAAAATAGATATTATATAGTAAAGTAACAAAGTAACATAATAATATATACACACTATATAAGAGAATAAAAACTTTTTTAAACTTATTTTTTTTATTATTATATAGTGTGTGTGTCTCAAATTTCTGTTACTTTGTTACTTTACATATTTATTCCCTTCAAACCCTTGTCACTATAGGGTTTAGTCGGTAACATTTTGTTTGTTACCTCATGTTACTTTAGGTGTTTTTTTGTTACCAGTAAAAAAGGGAGGAAATAAAATGCAGAAAGAGTTAGCTAAAATAAAAATAAACAATAATATTGATACAGTAATAAATAAATGGGAATTAGTAACGAAAAATTCTAACTCATATAGAGATGCTTTTAATCGTTTTATTGGTATCTTTGGAAATTTAGGTGAAACGCAATTAGTTAGATTAACGACTTCTGAAGGTTATATGAGTAGGGATTTGACTATAACTTTAGAACCAAAAGAAGAAGATTTTAATGAGTTTATTTTTGTTCTAAGAAGTATCATGTATAACAATAAAACAAATGATGGATTGCACACTAATAAAATTGGAACAACTATTTTTGGAAGATATGAGTTAGATGATTTTGAGGGATTATGGACTGAACTTCAATTAAGAAATAATAGAGAGAATAAGGTTAGATAAAAAATGGAATGTACTATTAAAAAACTATTCTTCTTATAGGAAGGGGTTTTCATTATGAATGAACATGAAAAAGAAAGGTTTCTATTTAAAAATAAAAAGGTGATTAATGATTTAGTTGGAATGGAAAAAAACGAAGAATTTGTATATGAAATATTGAACAGGTTAGAGGATAGTTATGAAAAAAGTCAGTTAGAAGTGTTATTTTTAGAAAGTGGTAGAGTTTTTGTTACTTATTTTGAAATCCCTATTATTGTGTTTTCTTCTTCAGGTGACTTTATAGTAAATGGTGATTTAATTAAGTGGGAAGTAAATTGGACTTGCTTAATGAATAAAAAAGAACGAAAGGTTGTATCAAACGGTTAGAGTGGTGTTTTTTAAAAAAATAGAAATACCTTTTTCTTTTCCTTTATGTTAGTATTGATCCAATTAAATTTGGATCGGGTGTAAAAAAATGAGAATGAAACAAAAAGAAGAATTGGATTGGAATATAGCTAAAAGTGTCTTTCAACTCGTATATATAACACATAGGAAAGATGTTAAGGTAACATTCGATTTACTAGAAAACATTGAGTTAGGTAGCTTGTATACGTTTTCTGAGGCACATTATAGAGTGGGAGAATTGATTTTGAATGGTAATATTCATTCTAATATCATTTTGAGTGAAGATAATGATAAGAATGTATTTGAACGAATGGATGAAGATATAGTAGGACAGGCTAATATGTTTGAAGGGTTGGATAGGGTAGCAATTATGCTTAAAAGTATATATGATACCCCTTCCAGTATTTTTTTACCAACTATTATATCTTCTAAGTTCCATAAAAATCTTCTTCAAATTAAGTCTCCTCATACTTTCTTAGAATTAAAAATTAAAAATAGCTAAAAAAAAGAGAAGGGAAACCTTCTTTTTTTTAATGGTCTAATTAACACCGTTGAAGATTAAATTATATAATGCTATAATTATATTATAAGAATAAACAATAAAATATTAATAAAAATATAAATATAAAAAGGGGAATTTTAAATGAAAAAGATTGTTGGGTTATATAGCGGTAAAGATAAAGTGGTTTTGGATTATGATTATATGAAAGTTGAGGTTAGTAAAGGATTAAATGGAGTTGAGATTAAAGATTTTTTTTATAAGAGAATTGAAATTGAAAAAGAAATGATAGGAATGTATGTATTTAGTGAAGGTAATTCAAATGAGGAAAGTTTTTTTGAAGAAAGTTATGAAAGTCAGCTTAAATGTATGAATAAGAAAAATAATTTTAAAGAATTAGAAAAACATAAATTAATGGAAATCGTTATGTTTGTTAATTTGATAAATACCTATGATGAATTAGATGAGAAAGATAGGTTTCAAAAATATAAAACGTTGTTATTTGAATTAGAAAAAGAAAACTTAATTGCTAGTTAAGAAAAATGAAAAAGGGGGAGAAAAATGTGGAAGATTTTTTAATAGGAGAATCAGAAAAACTTTTATATGAAGAGGAAGAATGGTTAATTGATGAAAATATATTTTACATGGAAATCAAAGAGGATATTGAAAAAGGAAAGTTTAAAGGTTATTTCAGTATAGCCAGTTAAAAAAAGGGTTAATAAAAAAAGGAGAAGTGTTGGGGATGGAAAAAGAAAAAAATTTAAACCTGTATGATGTGTTAATGTATAACGCTTATATAGTTAAATGTGAAAAAGGCGAAGAAATTAGTAAGGAATTACTGTTAGAAATTAAGAAAGTTTATTTTAAAAGTGAACCTTTTAGGAATAAGGATGGAATAAGAGTTAATTATGATCGTTATAAAAAAGTAATGCCTTATGTCAAAGAAGAAATTGTAAGAGATTTTGTAAGAATGTGTAATGAGGTTATTGATGATGCTGAAAAAGAAAAGAAGAAGAAAAATGAATTAATCTTAATAAGTGCTTAGTTTATCTGTTTTTCTTTAAGGGGGTGATAAGGTGAATGTTGAATTTGAATTGTACGACTTTGTAACTATTACAGAACACTCGAAAGAAGAGTATTGGGAAAAAGGTCAAATAACTGGTTTCAATAAAAATAGCGTAAAGGTTTTTATTATTAAAAATGGTGAAACGAAAAATATTCACCATCAACATTTAATTTATAGTAAATAAAAAATGTAGAATTGAAGATGTTTTTAGAGGAGAAGGGGAGATAAAATGAAAAAAGATGTTGGCGAACAAATAGAAAATAATATTGAACAGGTTATTAATAAATGGAATGAAATTGGTACAAATTCGTTTGATATATTTAGTAAGAGTTATAAAAATTTAGGGGAAATGGAATTATGTAGAGTAACAAAGGCTTTCGATAATATAGAAAGGAATAATACGAGAGACTTTTCTTTCACTTGTGAACCTAAAGATGAAAAACTTGAAGAATTTAACCTTGTTTTAAGACACGTTCTTTATGAAAGAGAAAGTGAAAATGGATTGTATAGTAATAAAACTGGTATTGTTTTTGGTAAATTTGATTTAAATGATTTTGATGGTTTGTGAGATTTATATGAAGAAAGAAATCGTCATGAAAATGAATTAGGACTTCAATTTCAATATGAAGAGGTTAGTTAATAAGAATGGATAAAATCATTCTTAATATATAAATAAAACTAAAGAGGAGAATGTGTGATGAGTATGACTAAAGAAGAAAAAGAAGATCAGAAGAGATTTTTTGATAAGTTAAGGAAGGATCAGGAAAGAAGAGATAGTAAAAAGGAAAAGGATAAAAAGAAGTAATTAAGTAGGAACGTTAATTCGTTCCTTTAAAAAAATAAAGAATATAAAAAGGGAATGGAATTTTTATTCCCTCTATAAAAAAAGGAGAGGTTAAAATGAATGAAATAAATGAAGTTTTATCTCATTGGTTTAAGGATGGTTGTTCAACGTGGAGGGTTAGAGGTGCTAAAGATGGTGATGATGGAAGTTTTGGTGGATCTTTTCATTTTATTAGTGATTTTAAAAAATGTAATCAAGGCTATAAGGTTGAAATTGATTTTGGTTCATCTGATATTGATATAGCTATGGAAGATTTGAATATAAGACTAAAGAATATAGGTTATCGAAGTTCATTAATAGAAAGAGAATCGAATATTATTATAGAAAAAATATAAACAATTTATGAAAGGAACGTTAATTAATTACTTTCTAATCTATAAGGGAGATGTTGAAATGCAAATTGAAGGATTAAAGAAATATGTTGGTAAGGATGTAAGATATGAAACGAAGGTAAAAGGAGTTAGAAAAGTAAATGTTTTGCGAATAACTGGTAAATGTCTTGATATTCAAGATTTAGATTCCTATAACGCACATACTATTCGTGCTGATGAATTTTTGAGTATTCAAGAAATATAAGTAAAAAAGGAACGTTAATTCATTCCTTTTCAAAAGTATTGGAGGTTTTATATGATTGATGAAACTGTTTTTTGGTGTAATAACTGTGATGAAATTTATGAGGATAAAATAGATGTATGTGAATTTTGTGGTTGTGAAAGTATTAGGGAAGTAAGTAAAGGAGATATATAAAAAGAAAGGGATAACGATTGGATTGGTAAAATGTGATCGGATCAGGTAATACGGATTTCTTAAATTTAAGTGATTGTTTATTAGATTAATTTAAAAAGAGGAGAATGTATGATGAGTAATTCAACTAAGGATGTAGCAAATTTGTTAGGGATTAGTGAAAGTGAAGTTAAGGAAGTTGAAAAATGTTACAAAGAAAGAGTAGTTTTTAAACATAAAAAATTTTATGAATTGGATAAAGAAACACTAGAATTTCATTTCGATAATGCTAAAGAATGTGGGTATTTATAGATTTTGTGATTTTAAATTAAATATAGAATATAAAATATGTTTTTAGGAACGGTTTTCCGTTCCTTTCTATAATAAAATTGGAGGGGGAAAGATGGAAAAAGCAAAACTTTATACTGGTGTAGAAGGATACGAATACTTAACAAGTGGTATTGGTGGAACAGTCTTTGCTAGTGAGAAAGAAACTGATTTATTCCATATTAAGATTGAAATTGATAAAAGAAGAATTAAATCGTATTTCAGAGAACGAATTACTATAATATCAAATTATAAAGATGATGAAGGAAAACGTTTTAACGATTATTTAAGCAAATTAGGAAAATCTGAAATAAAAAGAAAGAAAGCTATACAGAAAGCTCAACAATAGAAAAGATAAATAACATAAGTGGTCTAGGTGATTTATCCTTAAAAACTAATACTAGTGAATTTGCTTTCGTTGATAAGGTAAATTATCCTGAATCTCCAACACCATATGAATCAATTATTACAGTTAAAATTTATGATGCACCATAAAAAAAAAGTAAAGGGGGAAAAGGGTTTTTCCTTTTCCTTTTTCATTTATGCTCTAATTAACGTTACTGAATATATAATAAAAAGATGCTATAATAATAGTATAAGAAAAAATATTAGAGAATATAAAAAGGGTGAGTGATGTAAACAAAGAGGTTTGGTTGGATAGTATAGAAAATAAAAGGTTTAAAAAAGGAGAAGAAAATGACTTAGCAAAAGCATTTTTTATAAAACCTAAACATAGCAACATGATTAAAAAAGTAATTGATGAAAAGCAAATCAAATTAAATGGAATAAAAAATCAAGTTTGGATTCACAAAGAATTTAAAATGAAGCCAGTCATAAAATACAATATGAAAAATTCGGATTTACTTAGAAAAGATGAATGGTATTATGTTGATCGAAATCGTTTTTTTATAGGTAGACCGTTTAAAAATGAAGAACTTAAAAATATTATATATAAAGAAAAGAGAGCTAACGGTGTTTTTATCGTTTCAGCTCTCTTATTTAAATTAAAGGGGGAATTTTGAAATGAATTATGCTATTGAAGGCGATACAAATGTTTTTACTTTATTATCCGTTACTAATCATAAAGGAGTAAGAAAAACAATCAATGAGTTAAGTGTAGATTATGAAGAAATATTAGAAAAGAAATGTGTTTTAGGAACATTAAGTTTGTATGAATTTGAGATGAATTTTAAGGAAGGGGTTGCGATTATATTTTTGGAAGGTGATAGAAAAGGAATCTATACCAGTAATGTATTAGGTATGGAGTTTGTAGGAGATTTATTAAAAATTAAAACCAGCAATTCGATTTATCATCTAAGAAAAGAAAAAGAAATAGTCAGAAAAGAGGATAAAGTTTTTTTAGAAAACCTGAATTAGTAAGGAAGAAAGGTGGTGATTTAAATTAATAGAATAAAAGAGGATAAGTTTATGGAAAAATTAAATGAATTAGAAGATAAAATTATGTTAGCAAAAAAAACAGTAGAACGTATTAAAAATGAAGAAAAACAAAGAGAAAGAGAAGAAAAAAATAATATTTAAATAGGTAGGTAAATAGGTGGCTTTATCAAAAAAGAGAGTGTGAGCCACTAATGGAAGAAGAAAATGGAGAATTTGAATTAGAAAAAGTGCATTATGGGGATAGTATGGAATTGTCTAAAAAATTGGAAGATGAAATTTTTAAATTAACATTATTTTCACCTCCATATGCTAGTCAGATTGATTATGATGGAAAGGGATTAGGGAAAATAAAACCAGATCAATACGTTGATTGGATAAGACCGTTGATTAAAGAATTACATAGAGTTTTAGTAAATGATGGTGTGTTTGTATTGAATATGTCTAATGTTGTTATTGATGGTTTTATTCATCCTTATAAAAGGAAAACGATTAATTTGATCATAGATGAATTTGGTTTTAAAGAATTAGATTTAAATCATTGGATTAAACCTTCTACACAAGATATGAGAGAACCAACACGAAATATAACTGAAGATATTCATGTATTTACTAAAACTGAAAAATATACTTACAATTTTGAAAACGTTTCGATTGAATATAGCGAAGAAACTCTAAAGAGATATAAATCTCCTTTTTATAAAAAAGATAAAAAAACAGGAGAAAGAAAGAAAATTTGGAGGCTACCTAAAGAGATAGGTGCTTTACCAACAAATACTGTTTACTTCCCATCTGATAAAAAGAAAAGTAAACAACATCCAGCACCGTTTCCAATTTCTTTACCAATACGTTATATTCTTGCGTTTAGTAATGAAAATGATATTGTATTCGATCCTTTTTCGGGTTCAGGTACAACTTTTGAAGCAAGTAAAGGTCTAAAAAGAAGATTTTTAGGGTTTGAAGCAAATGAAAAATTTATTGGAATATCTAATAGTAATGTAGAAAAAATGCCTGAAGGAAAATTATTAGAAGAACATAAAAAAGAAAGAGAAAATATGAAGAAAAAAATTAAGAGACAGATTCAAGAAATATTAGAAATACAAATTAGTAAAGGTCGGAATGATGATATAGCAAGAGAATATTCTAATAGGAAAGCTGAAGGTTTGGTGGAAGAAAAGGAGGTATCTTAAAAAGTACCTTCTCTTTTTTTTATATTCTCTAACTTTTTTATTTATTTTTTTAGATAAGAACGTTATAATAGAAGAAATAGATAAAGAAGGTTGGTTTAAAAATGGAGAAGATTAAAGTAGTTATCGTTCCAGTAGAAGAAGAAGCATACATAACTGAGGTAGAAAACAACTTAGAAGAATTAAAGAAAATTGTGGATGGGTATTTAGAAACAATTCCAACTGAAACTGATGATGTATTAGTTGTTTGTAATGAAGAAGGTATGATACATAATTTACCTCAAAATGTGTTAGGTATTTATGGAACGTTTTTTATTGTTGGGATTGAAGGATCCGAATTTGTTAGCCTGAATAAATATCAAGCTGAAACAGTTTTGGAATATGTGAAAAAAATATAATAAGAAAACTACAAAAAAGGGAAGGTAGGTGATATTTTTGGAAGAAATTATTATGTTTAAGTTAGAACCTACTAAATTTAAACAACAAGTAAAGTGGAATAATGTATCTGAAACCGTAAAACAGACTTTCATAGCTATAACGGTTGAAAGGCAAAAACTTATTCCTCTTGATGAAGATGTTGAAAAAATAATAGATTATTTAAAAAAAGCTAAGATTTTAGAATTAGAGGATTTCGGGTATCTTTTAAAAGATAAAAAAGATAGAGATGAGTTAGATAATCCTTATATTATTAAAGAAAACGGCTTTTTGAGTGGGTTTTTGGGTGGTTTTTTAGAAAAAACATATATTGTAGATAAAGTTTCAGATACAACTTTAATGTTAAAAAGTGAAGACCTTAGAGAAGGTTTTAAAAAAGAAAACTTAGAAGCAAAATCCATTATCTATAGGGTAGAAAAGAAGGATGGAGGAAAAATTGAATAGGGTTAAATTAAGAATAAAAACAATTTAGAACATAAAAAGGAGTGTTTGTATTGACTAAAGTGATAGGTGAAAGGGTTATAAAAAATTATATTTTTGCAAATACCAAAGAAGGTAATTATAAAGTAATTTTCTATGGTGAAGATAAACAGTTATTTTTAGAAAAAGAAAAAGAATCTATTAACAAATTCTTATTATTACTTGTTGTAGAAATAGTTACTGATAAAACAAAATCCGATAATCTTTCTGTAAACGTAAGAAAATATAAAAATGGAGAATTAATTAATAATATTAATAAACCTTTTACATCAATAGTTGTATATAAAATTAAAGATAAGATTTTCCCTAACTTTGAAGATGCACATAAGTATGGATTAAAACATGTAGAAGGGTATAATTATGTTGATGTTGCTAGGATTGAACGGATAGAGAAAAGAATAATTGACCATGTTTTACATGATATTAGTATTTATGAAATTTGGGTAGAAGGTAAATTTATAACTGAATTTGAAGATCATACGAGAGCAAGAAAAGAATGTTATAAATACAAGTTAGCGAGAAATACCCAAAGATTTAAAAGGGAAGAATATGAAGTTTATATTAATGATGAAAAGGATTTTGAAACCGAATTTAGACAAGACGCTTATAGAAGAGGTTTACAGTTAAAAGAATATCTTAATAGCGATAAGAAAATAACTATTAAAAAGGTTTCTGTAGAAATAGTTGGTGATGGTACGTTTGATGAAGAAAGTCTTCCTGAAGCACCTGAAAAACGTTTCTTATTATCTAATTAATTTTTATATAAAAAAATGTTGTATGTTATGAGATAGGAGGTATTTGAATTGTGGGTAGATAAAAAATTAATTCACAACTTTGGATCCTCAACTTCTCTTCAAAGATTCGTACAAGAAAATTTTGATGAAGATTTTATAATTAACATTGATGTTGAGGATTTCTTTCACCCAAAATCTGAATTTAAAAAGCTATATCAAAAGGAAATTAAAATAGTAAAAAAAGGATTAAATACAAAACATCTACATTAAGAGGAGAAAATTTCATGATTAAAAGTGAAGCGATAAAAGATAATGAAGGGTACGCTGTTTTTGTAAATAAGTTTGGAGATAAGACAATTAAGTTATATAAGAATAACGTTGGTATGACAGATGATATGAGAGATGTTAATAGTTACGAAGCAACATTTTATGAAAGACTGGAAGGAGATTTGTTTCAAATTAAAGAATTTATTAAGGAAAAAGAAGTATCTGATTTAAAGAAAGAAGTTAAACACACATTATATTTGAGTGTTATTGATGAGGAAACGAATGAAATATTTGAAAATGTTATTGGATATGAGTATGCAAGAGAAATTGATGAAAAAATAAATAACCGTTCACATGACGATATAATTATAATTCGTTCTGTAGAAATTAGAAAATCCGAACGGATTAATATTTTAGAGATTTATAAAGGAAAAGAAAAACAGTATGAATTAGGATATAGTTGTTTTGAATTAAATGAAGATCAATTACAAAAAAAATGTAGTGAAATTTTTAAAGAGTATAAAGTTAATGGAAGAAACATGACTGATGGAAGAAATATTACAACTGAAAAAGGAAAATATAAAGTTTTTATCAATGGAAAAGCAAAAGAAGTTTTTGAATTACGTTGGGATGCTATTGAGTATGGCAGATACATGAAAAAAGTATTACCTATGAATAGTAGGATTGATATTTTTGAAGAAATGCATTCTAGTTTTGGTGAGGGAAAGTATAGGTTTAAAGGGAATAAATTTAAAAAGTTGTTTGGATAAAAAAGGGGAGAAGTAAATGTTAGAATTTGAAAGTGATGGGATAAAAATTTTTCTTCAGTATACACGAAAAAATGGTTTTACCTATTATGAAGATACGAAAAAACCAACTAATGAATCGACTATAAAACCAATCGTAACAGATAAAAGAATAAATTCTTATAAGAAAAAAGACGTTAGTTATTTCAAAAAAATCTATGAATCAGATGATTGTTTGAATATGAAAATGAGAGATGGATATATATATGTCTAAGAGGAGTGTTTATTAATTGAGGAAATATCCAAAACACGAAGAGAATCCTGAAATTAATAAAAGATGGATAGATATTTTTCGAGAATATAAAAACAACCCTTTTTTAGAAGCTACCTTTTCTAAAATATATCGGCATGGTTATTGTTTGTTTCACAAAGAAGAAGATGTTATTGATCGAGTTTCTTCCATATTAAATAGTCATGAAATTCCTTTCACAAAATATGATGAAGATAAAATATATTGGAAGTTAAATTTGAATTATTAAGAAGATTAAGAACGGTTTTGTATAATGGTGTTGAGAGGATATGGAACGTTTTAACGTTCACGCATCTCCCTCTCTCCTATACATTTTCGTTCTTTTTGGTGCTATGATTAACACTATTGAAGAATTAGAAAAAAAAAGCTATAATATAAGTATAAGCAATATAAAATAATAAAGACTCCTGTTGTTCTTATTGTTCCTATTGCTCTTGTTGTTAATTTATTGGATGGATTATGACCATTATACATTGATAAAAGGTCGATATTTTCAATTATGTATGATGTAAAAAAAGTAATGGTGTGGAGAACCATTCTTTTTTTATGTTCATTTTTATGTTTTATTGATGCTACTATTAACACTACTGAAGAATTAGAAAAAAATAAAAGATAGAGATATTATGGTGGAAGATTTTTTAGGTGATATTTTTAATGAAATAATGACGATAGAGGGAGGTAAAAAAATGTTTTTATGGAAAAGTAATATTAGGTAAAAATAAAGTTAAAAGGGAAATAAGAATGAAAAGTATTTATGAAGTTAAAGAAGAAGGAATATAAAAGTCATGTAAAAGGGAGAAAGGAAGAGTTTATTAAACTCAACCTCCTCCCTATTTTAATGTTCATTTCTTTATTTCCTTTGCCTAGCATACTTTCCATCTAAACTAATTTCTTTTCCTAATCCTGTGTGGTAATAATCAGTATGATGTTCTATATTACCATCTATCCAAAAATCTTTTTCTTCCCAATCATCATAAGTTAGTATTTCGATTGGATCACCTGAAGTAAGATATTCTCCACTTTTAAAACAATATCGACCTGAAGTGTTTTTTGCTAAATATCCTTCATTTACTATTTCCTTCATTCTTTGTTTTGCTGAATAAAATACATTTTCTAATTCGACCATAGCCGAACGAATAGTTGATTTACGAAAAACTTCATCTTTGTTATCTCTATCGTATTCCAACAATTCACCACTATCCCCTACTGTATTAGAGAATTTTTTAATCATATAAAGTATTTCCTTTAATTCTTTTTCTGCATCATTTAAGTTAGTATTTCCTTTACTATATGGATAATCATACAACTCATTACTCATTCTCAATTTCACTCCTAACTGTTTTAAATTTTTTATATAAAACTTTTTCTTCTTCATTTTCAACATAGTCTCTCCAACGAATTATAAATCGTTCAACTCTATTGATATGTCCCTTTGATACATTAATTTCTCCTTCATCACACATATCCCATTCATGCAAAACCCTGAAGAGTATATTAGAAATTTTTTTACTTTCCAAGTTATCTATTTCAGGAATAAATTCATCTTTTTCTAAGTTTTTTGCTTCAGATAGACATAATTGAAATTTTTCTCTATGATTCCATTCGTTCTTTATTTTCTTTAATCTCCCCATCCTCACCTTCCACCTCTTTATTTTGTCTTCCTTCATCTTTATATTTTTTTAAGAATTCATTAAACACTTCTTCAGTTACACCTTCAGGTAATTCAACTTTATTTGATTTCCTTAAAATGATCCTTTCTTTATCTATTTCAATTTTTACAATATCATCTTCTTTCCAATCAAATTCATTCATTATTTTCTTTGAAAAAGTAATACCTAAAGAATTACCAATTTTTGTTACTTTACGTTCCATATTTTTTCTCCTTTATTTTTTACTGTATAATAATTATACGGTAAAATAATTTTACATTCAAGCATGTATGAAGATTTATATATTTTTTTTACTCTAATATTGCTTCAATACTCCAATACAATATAATATTTAAATATATTGCTAACGGTCTTTGGGTACGATATAATTAATATAGGTTTAGCAATATAATTTATGTGAACGGTATGCATTTCTAATGCAATATAATTTAAATGGAGGTTGTTTGGGATGAATACTTTAATTAACAAATTCCAGGTCTTTTTAAAAGAAGAAAGAAAAAGTGATTTAACTATCAAAAATTACACTTCTCACATGAATCATTTTTTAAAGTGGTTTGAAGATAGTAAAGGAATTTCCTTTTCAAGATTAAAAAGAGAAAACTTTTTAGAATATCTTTCTTTCCTTAGAAATGTTGAAAAAGTGAGTAGAGGGAAAAATAAAGGATTACCTCTGAATGTGAGAACGATCAATTCTAAAATTTCTTCACTAATCCGTTTCAATGAATTTTTAATTAACGAAGGTGTAGAAAAAGAGTGGTTGATTACTAAAGAAGATTTAATTAAAATTCAATCATCATATTTTTCTTTATCTAAAATAATAGCAAAAGATGTGGAACGGTTTAGACAATTAATATTAGAAGGGTTTAATTCTAAGCGTAATTTCACAATCGTTACAATTATGGCTTATGGAGGATTAAGGATTAGTGAAGTATTAAATTTAAAAATACATGATGTTAGTATTGTTGGTGGCGATATTATTGTTAGGAAAGGGAAAAGAGAAAAGTATAGAACTGTTTTTATGAATGATCGGGTTGCTACTGCTTTAAAAGGTTGGTTTAAAGAACGAAAAGAAAAAGGGATTGATAATGAATATCTCTTTGTTTCCAAAAGAAACAATAAGTTAGATAAGACTGTTATCAATAGAATGTTTAATGAATATAGTATCAAACTAGAAATTGAAATAACCCCTCATGATTTAAGACACTTTTTCTGTACTTATTTGCTTGAAAAAGGTTTTGCAATACATGAAGTTAAAAATATGGCTGGACACGAAAATATCAACACTACAATGATATACGCAAATCCTAGCGTTACTCAAATGAAAGAAAAGATGAAAAATCTATAATAATAAGTGTGTAGAATGAAATTAGCCTTACAGTTACCCACTTATTCCTATATAATTTCGCCTGAGTGCCTTCTAGTAACACAATCCCCTTTAAAAAATGGATAAAATGGCATGTTTTTTAAGGTAAATATAAAAAAAGGAGAAAATGTGGTTAATAAAGAGGAAGTATTATTCTACCTCATTATTCTATATAGAGAGTTAAATATCTGAAGTTGATCAAGTTTTTTGTATTTCGCAACTGAAATTTGAGCCATATCGCAAATGATCTTGAGCCACCTAAAATTAGATGTATTCACAAACTTGGAGAATATATTTCGTTACTGCGTAGGATTGACATGGAGCCTCTACGGGCATGACTTCTTTGCGAAAGCGTGCGGAGGGAAAGGATTTCGCACCCCCATCAGGGTATCATGCCCGCCTCTCCATATAAATCCAATTTAGATTTGCGGAAAATAAAATTCACAAACTTATAGTGGCTCAGTCTTAAGTTGTCATGTGGCTCACTTTTCAATTACCATATACAGTTTTTAACATCTGTTTAATTCCAGTAGTCATACTTTAAACTAATCACATTTTTAAAGTATACATAAATACAGTTAGTGGTATCACACCTATTATTTTTTCTGAATATCTCCCAACAGATGTTCAGTTTTAAGATTATTAAAAGTTAAGCACTTTTTAAATCTCCTTTTTTATAATAGGTGCGATAAAACTATAGATAGCTACGTTTAAAGCTAACCCCTTTAATAGCTATCTTATAGCAATTTTTCCTTACTTTTGGAAGAAACGGTACTCTTATTTATGAGTATCGTTCTTTTTTTTGTTTTTTTTAACCTTTCTTTAAAGAGGAATATGAGTTATAATAAAATAATAGAGAATTTAAAAAGTTAAACGAGAAGGGGTTAATTCATGAATTTTTTGATATATTTGCTTATATCATTAATATTATTAAAGATACCTAGAATTAGACGTTACTTTGAAATTTTAAATACTTTAATACACGAAGTCGGTCATTTTATAGTAGCTTTAATATTCAAATGTAAAGTCGGAAATATAACTATGAATAAAAATGGAAGTGGAAATGCTGTTACTTATACAAATAGTAAATTCAAAAAAATATTAGTTAGCCTTTCAGGATATACCTTTTCTTCACTTACATCTCTATTTTTTATTTTCATCTTATCTTTAGATAAAATCATATGGATAGCAATATCTTTAGCTATCGTCTCTACAATAAGTTTAATATTTTGGGTTAGAAAAAAATTCGGTATTATGTGGATTATTAGCTTTCTAGGATTATTATTAATTAGTTACGGAATGTTTTCGGAATACATTTTTCAACAATTAATTATTTTTCTCGTAGCAACTCATTTAATGGATTCAATCATTTCTGTTATTTCTTTGTTTAAAATAACAATCATTAATCCTGAAGGATCTGGGGATTCTTATAATCTAAGTAAAGAAACATTTTTCCCTCCTATTGTATGGAGTTTGTTTTTCTTAGTTTTTTCTCTAAGTGTCGTATTAGTGAGTATTCCATATTGGATATAAAAGTATTTCATAACTGCTCATAATGTTGTAGAATATAAAGAGGGATTAGAAAGGAAGATTTTATGGAGTTAATAAATGAAAAAGAAAAGTTAGTTTTTGTTAAAGAAAAGTTAAAGATGAATACTCATATATTTAAAACAGTTGATACCAAAAACGAAATTGAAGAAAGATTAGATGATGTTGAAAAGGATTTTATCACTAAAACATTAAAATATTACGATAATAAATTCCCTTATGATTTTAAAAAGTATACTGATGAAGAATTATCACATTTATCTATTTTTGCTGATAATGTTAAGAATTATCTATATCTAAAAGGAGATAAAGAAACTAGAAAAAAAGTGGATAACTATATTGATGAACTAAAAGAAAAAAACTTTTATGATATGATTAAAAACTCGGAAGCCTCACTTTTGAATTATAAATATATTAAAGGATTTACCACACAAATACCTTTAGAAGAAAAAAAACTAAAAGCGTTAAGGGAAGAAATAAAGTTTAATACTTTTAATAAAAATCCTGAATTAAAATATTTTAATGAAAAAGGATTAAGATATAATTTAAGAAGTTTTAAGATAAAGGATTACCCTACTGAATTAATCCGATTAATTTTTTCCTATACCTTCGTTCCTTCAACTCATATATTAAAAGATATTTATCATAGAAAATTTTATTGGGAAAGAAAAGTATCTGAGTTAGATACAATAAACACCGATCTTTATTACGTGAATAAAGATGGTTTTATTAAAGAAGAGATTTATAAGGAAATTGAAAAACTTGAAAATGAATATTTAATTAAAAAATATAATTTTGAAGGATGAAAGTAATGAGTGAAAATATATTTAATTACGAGGAATTTTTAAAAAAGGAAGGTTATACATCAAAGACTATTCACGTTTATACGAAAGAAATTTTCTATTTTTTAGACTGGTTAAAAGAAGAATATAAAGATGAAATCAACTTAGAAAAAATCGACTATAAACACGTTAAAGATTATGAAGATTATTTGAATAACGAACGTGAAGTCACTAATATTACATTAAATAAAAAAAGACAGTCTCTCTTTAATTTTTATAAGTGGTTATTAGAGAAAGGAAAAGTAGACGAAAATCATTTTGCCTATTTTAGAGTGATGAAAGTTGAAAATAGAAGAAAAACTCTACAATACCTAAAAATAGTGGAAATTGAAAAAATAAAAGATGTGTTTGAAAGAAAATTGATATGGAAAAAGGAATGGAAAAGGTATAGGGATAAAGCTATGTTTACTGTTATATATGATTTAGCTTTAAAGGTACAAGAAGTAGTTGATTTACAATTAGATGATATTGATAGAACAAATATGATTATACACGTAAAAGGAAATCGAAAAAGGGAAATACCTTTAACAGAAGAAACTTTATCGGTGTTAGGTGATTGGCTTCAATTTAACATAAGAAAAGATTCCTCTTATGTATTCACTTCTCAAAAATCCGATCATATAACTCAAAACACTATTCATATTGTGATAACTAAGTTAAGAGAAGTTTCAGGTGTTAAGGATTTAACTGCAAATTCATTAAGAAACACTAGAATTCTAAATTGGAGAAAAGATGGTTTAGGAACGGATGAAGTTAAAAGAAGAGCTGGTCATAGAAATACAATAACAACTAGATATTATTTTGATAAATACAAAGAAGATTAGAATGGTGTAAAAACCGTTCTTTTTTTTATGCTTCAATTAACACTACTGAAGAATTAGAAATTAAATGCTATAATTATAGTATAGTTAGTTATTTGTTAAATGTTTTAATACATATATAATAACTATAATAAATAATAAATTTGGAGGTGTTCAAATGGATGAAAAAAGTGAGTATAGGTTATTTGTAGAATGGTTAGCTGATAAAAATCAATACGGAAGTGAAATTTTGAAGTATTTTAATTTAGGTTATAGTAAACCAAATCTTGCTATCTTGGAAAAAATATTAAGTGAGGAAGAGTTAGAACGATTAAAGTTTAATTTTAATCAGAATGTGTATGAATGTAATCAAAATGCTTCTGAAAGTCAGCTTAAAAAAATGTTAATTATATAAGGATGTGAGGAAATGGAAGAGAGTGTTTTGGATTACGAGGAGGAAATAACTATTGATGATATGATAGTGACCTTCCGTTATCTAAAAAGTAGTTCAGTTTTTATAATAAGTAATTATACAATACAAAATAAAATCAAGAAACTTGAAGAAATACAAAAAGAAGAAGATGAACTTTATAAAATCTATAAGAAGAGTTTGTCAAAATTAAACAATGACGAATTTAAAAAAAGACTAAAAGAAGATTTAAACGGAGAAATACAAAAACATAAAATAGAAAAAGAAAAGCATATTCAATATATAAAAGAATTATCTCAACTACTCAATATTAATGTTTTTGAAGTAACTAAATTAGATAACGAATTAATTTTAGAGATCCTTTTAAATAAACAAAGAAATTTATTAATTTATTCACATGCAAGCGAAAAAAAATACGCTTTAGGTTTTTTAGGAATTTTGGAAGAGAAAATAAAAAAAAGAAATGAAGATGTTACTTTATATAAAAATAATGGAAGTATTAATACTACAATGGGTTTCTTAAACAAAGTTAAAGAGACTAATTCAAATCAAAAACGTTTCGTAGGCTATATGGATGAACTTTTTAATTACAATTTTTTAAGAGAAAATGATGTAAATGTAGTTATTGAAATCAAAAAAAATAAGTGAAAAGAGGAATACGGATGAGAAAATTAGAAGTTATAACGGAAGAATTATTAAAATGTTTGAAAGAAATTGGTTTTCCAAAATCACGATTTCTTGTTGATACTTTTAAAAAAGATATTGATAAAATAGATGATAGTAAAAAAGAACAAGTGGTAAAAGGGTTTGAATTTTGGTTAGAAGATATAAAAGAAATAGATGATGAATTTAAAAATCAGATTGGAAAAAGATATGTTGCTTCAGATGAAGAGATGGTTATCAATTTAAGTTCTGTAATTAATTACAACTAAAAAAATATAGAATATAAAAGGAGAATGTAAAATGAATGAAAATTTTCTAAGAAAAGTGGAAAGTGATGTTAAACAAAGATATATGTTAAAAGAAGTTAAAAAGTATGATGTAAGGAATGAATTAGAAAATGATGTTTTCAGATTGGTTAAAGAAACAAAAGATAACTTTTATTTTGTTTTCAACGATCACGATGGATACAAGGGAATTCTTAGCGTTTGGTTTAATGAAGAAAATGTAGCTGGATTAAGAAAAGTTATTGGTGTAACAGTCGATAGAAAATGATGAAAAGAGGGGGAGGGTTTGAACGTTTCGTTCTTAATCTCCCCTGTCATTATTAAGAGGAGGAATGAAAAATGAATAAGATAATATTAAGCGTTGTTTTCTTATTAGTATTAGTTGGATGTAAGGATTTTTCCAGTAAAGAAAAAACATTCATAGAAGATAAACTGATAGAGGTTGAAAACAATGTAGAAACTAAAATTACTGAAGATGATGGGTTTGAAAGAAAAATTATTAGATTATATAAGAGTGGAATGGATTTGAATAAAATTGTCGATAAAACAAATTCAAATGAAAAAATAATAGTTTGTTTTTTAACAGACAAATGTGATAAAACGAACTCGTGGTTAGTGGAAAAGGTTATTGAATTTGAAGTGAATGAGGAAATCGAAAAATTAAATGTAGAAAGTGTTTCAAATGAAAGACTTAACGATATTAATATTAAAGTCACTAGAAAAATCAAAAGAAATATAAAGCATTTTTCTCAGGTTAATTTATTTCCACACCTAGAAAGTGATTATTTAGATCTAATGAAAAAAGAAGATTTTAAGCAAGATGTAATAACAGAATTACATAAAAAATATAAGATTAGAACTTATTTATTAAACAATATGTTAGAGTAAATAGAAAAAATATCACATAGGGGTTGTTGGTTATGAAAAATAAAATTGATGTTCAAGAATATATAGAACTATGTGAGATTGTAACGAAAATAGCTGAAAGAAACGGTGGTATAGCTAAAGAAAATGGTAATAAAATAATTAAAGAAAATGAATTTAATAACGTGTTTAGAGCTAGAAATTCACTATCTATGATAAAACAATGGGAAAGAAAAAAATTCATTTATAATGGAACAATTTTAACAGATCCTTACGAACATGAATTAAGAAATGACTATATATTTTTTATTAAATATTTTCTACATGAATTCAAAAAAATCATAGTTAGTTTTTATTGGAATACTATACTTATAAAAAAATAGTTAGAATCAGGTATTTATCCTGGTTCTTTTTTTTATGAAAATTTCGTTCAATTTCGTGTTATTTCTACAAAACCCCTCTCAGAACAAATAAAATATGATATAATCCAATTAAATATTTTTTAAAAAAATGAAAAACACCTACCGAAATAACGGTAGGCATTAATAATCTTTCATCCTTTATCCTTTGCGAAAAAGTTTGGCGACTAGAAACAAAGAATATAGGAAGAAGAAGATTTAACTGTTATAAGTATACTACCATATTTTAATCTGAAAATAAAACATAATTGGTATTTATACATAAACCTTCTTTTTCCTTATATTCCTAGAAGTCATTTTTAAAAAAATGATAAGTTAGTGAATTTAAGAAATAGGAGGTTTTTCATTATGGAACAATCAGATTATTATAATATATACGAAGAATTTGGAATGAAACACTTCCAATTACCAAAAGTATTTTTTACGAATGAAAAATACATGAAAATGAGTAATGATACGAAAATAGCTTGGTCGATCTTGAAGGATAGATTTTCATTATCTGTTAAAAATGGATGGTATGACGAATCAGGAAATATTTTTTTCATTTTTACAAATGATGATTTGAAGAAAATTTTAAATGTAGGGAATACAAAGTTATCTAATATCAAAAAGGAATTGGAAAAAAACGGTTTATTGGAACAAAAAAGATTAGGACAAGGAAAGCCAAATAAAATGTATATTAAAAAACCTATTATTTCAGAAAGTGATATTTATAAAATAAAAAAAGAAGAAGAAACAGAAACTCCTTGCGAGAGTAATGAAGTCCCAAAACGATATTTCAAGAAATACCAAAATGAGACTTCAAGAAATACCAAAAACAGACAACTAGAAATCCCAAAACGAGACAGTAATGATACTGATATTAATGATACTGATATTAACCTAAACCTAAATCAAATGAGTAAATATATTTGGAATATGAAAATACCAATGCCATTGAAAAAATTCTTTTCAGAAAAGGTAAAGGTATTGGTAGGTGATAATACATTTGATATATACGAAATAGAATATTTTTACAACACATATAATGACTACATACAACCTAATTGCACTAGAGAAGATGAAATGTATTTAAATGACATAGAATTCACTAAAACCATGAAAAAAATGTTTTTAGAGGTGAACAGACCAATTCAAAATATGGAAGGTCTTATTAAAACTTGGGTACAAGCTCGAATACACTACAAAATGGAAAATAACTCAGGGGTAGGGTAAACCATTAAAAAATGAAGTAGGGAACATAATACGGTAATAACAAAACTTGATTGGAAATGATTTAATGCAAACGTATAAATATCCGAAATACTTCAAAAAGAAAAAATTTAATTTATTAAGTGTAGGATTATACTTAATAATGATTAAACAAAGAAGTGAAACATACGATTTAAATAACTTAAAAGAAGGTAATCTGATGAATGATTTTCAATTAGCAAATTCTATTGATACTCTTATTAAAAATGGGATTATTGAAAAGGAAAACAATAAAATTAAAATCAAAAAAAGAATGTAACCTAAACACTATTTAACCATAATCAAAAGCGATAATTTGTATTGAGGTGAAAAGATATGATACCAATCAAAAACAAGCTGAGACAAGCTGAAATCAATTCCTATGAGGTGATATTAGAGGGTAGTCCATTCACTCTTAGCGACTTCTATTATGAAGAAAATAATCCGTTTTTTGTTGTACTGGATAAAGGATTACAACATTATATGTTGTTTGGTTTTAATGAAGAAATATTAAGATTTGAAATTCCTAGATTATCTAAACAATATGAGTTGATCGTGGAATTAGAAAAAGAAAAAGATTATAAAAAAATATTTGGAGTTTGGGTAGAAAAGAGAGTTTTACTAAAACGATTTTTAGAATACTTTAATTTGATTAATGACGAAGAAAAATTTGATATTTTTATTGATGTTTATAATAGGTCTGAATATGGTTTTAATGAATATATTAATGAATCTTTTATTAAAAATATAGTTAAGTATCGTTCTCCTGAATCAATATATACTCCTCATTTTACAGATAAAAAAATAAAAGTTTATCGTGGTGTAGGAAGACTTTCTACAAGTCCATTTAAGGCTTACTCATGGACTTTAGATAAAGAGACAGCTCAATGGTTTAGTACACGTTTTAAAGATGTAGGAGAAGTATATGAAGCGTATATAGAAACTAAAAATATAGTTGCTTATATTGAAAAGAGGAATGAAAAAGAAGTAGTTGTTTTACCTTCTAAATTAAAGGAAATAAATCAGATTTGATAGAAAAAAATAACTACCCTTTTTAAGAGTAGTTAATTCCAGTTACTAAAATCATAATAAAAACTAATGTAAATAAAACATACAATATTCCATTATTACTTTTCCAAAAATCCTTGATATATTCTGCGTTTCGCACAAATAGTTGTTTCATCATTATCGTTCCTTTCATAGTTTTCTCTTAAATATTTTATAATTTTTTCTTTCCAATAATTCGCTTTTTGTCTAGTTAAGTATGGGTATTTAGTTTGGTTATAGCTTAATCTCCATTTTCTCTTTGAAAATAAAGCTGAAAAATCTTCTGAAAAGACTTCATCAGGTCGTAATCCCCAATCCATATACTGATTATTCTCGATCACCTTTAACTTTTTTTCTTCTAATTCTGTTTCAACTTTAATTCGTTCTTTTTTATATTTATTTATAACTTTATTATTTAATAATTCACTTTGAAGAATGTGTCCTACTTCGTGTAAAAGAGTTTTATTATAATTAGATTTTAAAAGTCTTTCTTTATTATTCTCATCTTTATATATCCACCTTTTATAATCATCTCGAAAAATGAATACAATACCATTTTTAACTTCCCCTAACCTAGTTTCTTTTTTTCCTTCATTATCTGTTTTAATATACTTTTTATTAACTAATACAATAGGTATAGGTTCATCAAAAACAACATCAATTTCGCTATTAAGGTATTCCAAACTTTCTACAATAACATCTTTAGGGAAATTGTTTTCATTCTCTACACTTTCATCTTTTTCCTTAATCTCATACACCTCAAAATTATCCACATACCAACTATCAACTAACTCATATTCCGTTCCTAAAAAACTTCCATTTGTATGTAAAAAAGCAATTAACACCAACCATGTTAAACTATTCATTTTTATCAACTCCTTATAAATAAGAAAGGAAGATCGAGAACGAATATCGTTCACAACCTCCCTCCTATTTATTTCAATTTTCCTTTACTATTAATGTTACCTAGATTCTTTATAGGTGGTATTCCTCTCTTACTAGAAAGATTTTTATACTTATTACCACTTTCCCTATTACTCTCACTTACCGTATCAAATGGAGATTTATTCTTCTTTGTTACGTTCCTTTCTTCAGTAACTTCTTCTCCATTTTCTACCCTAATCTTTCCACCCTTCATGTTGACTTTATTATCCTTTGGTTGTAGGAAAGATTTTTCTCCTTTTATATCGTACTCTTTTCCTAAGACACTATCATCAGAAGGAATTTGTCTTTGTTTTCTACTTGAAGCAATTTTTTTAAATTCATCTCTCCCTTTAGGGATGTTCTCAGTTAGATTTAAAAAAGTAGCTTCCCCCAACACATAATCCTTATATATATTTTCTTTCCACTCAGCCTCAACCATTTCTTCAAATTCATCATCATCTAAAAATGGTGTTCTTATTACTGATTCAGATTCTAATCCTAATCCAATAAATAGTCCAGCATAGTTTTGTGGAGGTATATCTGTAAATGCTCTTGTGTCTTCATAAATCATTTTTGAACCACTTGCATCCAAACGACTGGATAATTTTAGTTGTAAATTATTTTTCGCTTCACCACTACCTAGTGATTTGATACTAGGTTTTTGAGTGATAAGAATTAAATGAATCCCTACTGCTCTACATTGAGATAATAATAAATCTATATTTTTAATCGTGTTGTTTTTTATATCATCATCAGGATTTGTAGTTGCTCTTGCAAATTCATCAACGATAAAGACTATTCTTGGTAATGGCTTTTCACCATTTTTTAAAACCTTCTTTTTATATCCTTTATAATTTTTAGCCTTCATAGTTTTCCAAATTTCCATACGTCTGTCCATTTCTTTTTTCATTAAATCAGTCAAATCAGAGAAGTCATCTACATTATCAACAACTGTATATAATTTATCTTCATACATTGTTAATTCTAGCCCACCTTTTAAATCTGCAAATATCATCATAAAATCTTCACCTTTTCGTTGAATCTGATTTATAATATTATTGGTTAATACAGATTTACCACTTTTTGAAATCCCTACGATTAATGCGTTAGGTTGATCATCTATATCCCATTTAACCCATCCCTTTACATCTTTACCTATATACACATACGGTTCATCATCATTATAAGGTATTTCATCAAATGCAATTAAAGAAGGTAATTGACCAGTTGTTAATTCGATTCCAGTAGCACCTTCTTCACTATTATAATCTGAGTGTATTTTATAAACACTTTTCTTAATAGTAGCTTTGATATTATCTCTCTTTTTTTCGTAATCACTAGCAGTGATACCATCAATTTTCATCACATGAATCTCCGTTCCATCATTTTGAATAACAGTAGGAGTTTTATATTTAGATGAATACTTAGAAAACTCATTACTAACAAAATCCTTCCACCTAGAATCTAATGGATTTGTATTTTTTTTATTACTTACAGATTTATCAACACTACCAACACTTCTATCATCACCTAATATATAATCTTTAAAGGGATTTTCTTTCCAGTTTGTTTCAACATATTCAATAAAATCAAATTTATCAACAAATGGTGTCCTAACAACGCTATCGTCAGGCGAGTTTTGACTACTTTTTATAATAAACATTCCTCCATAATCATTATCAGGTAAACGTGTAAAAGCAAAATCATTATCTAAAGCAACACCTGAAGAACTCCCATCTTTCAACTTTCCAACCAAACGAAAACCTAAGTTATTTCTAAAATCTGTACTACCTAATGATTCAGCAGACGGTCTTTGTGTAGCTATAATAATATGAACGTTTACAGTACGACCTTGTGATCCAATACGTTTTAATTTTTCCATAGAACGTTCCATTAATCTATCTTTCGTACCAGTAATATCAGCAAATTCATCAATTATTAAAAATGTATGAGTGAATTCTTCTCTACTACTATTTTCACGTTGTTTTTGACGATAATCAACTTCACTTTCAATGCGTTCAATTAAATTTACTGCATCTTCCCTTTCAGTTGCTACCTCATAACCCTTTTTTCTAAAAAAAGCAAATTCTTCTTTTTTAAAATCAACAAAATATAAATTATGTCCTCTATCATTAAATTGTTCTACGACATTCATTAAAGCAACCGTTTTACCACTTCCAGTAGTACCACTAAAAATACCATGAGGTACTTTTTTAAAATTCCAATAAACCTTTCCTTTTGCATCTAATCCAACCACAACATTTTCTTCATATAAAGGATCTAAAGGATCTATTTTTACATAGTCATAATCAAACACTTTTGGTGGTTGTTTATTAATCAACTCTATACCAACCGTTCCAGTTCCTTTATAATCCTTTAATGGTTGATATACCTGTTTTTTAGTGAATGATTCTATTAATTGAATATTATCTTTTATTTTTTGAAAAGGTAATATCGGAATATCAAAAATATGAATTTCTGTTTCATTTTGATTTTGATATTTAGGTAATACAATTTTGTCATGTTGCGATTTTGGAATAAGATATTGTAATAACTCTTCCCATTTATCATTTAAAGGATTGTTTTTGCTAATTTCATTCTTACTTTCATCCAACGGTTCTTCTGTTGTATTCATTATCGGTATATCAACACTTAAATCAGGAACAGATTTACCTTCATGGTTAGCTATTTCTTTAACACTCTCTTTATAATTGGGTTTAAATGGTACAAATTCTACCATAGTATCAAAAATTTTAAATAAATTAACATAAGGCTCTAACAAATCATACTCTCTATCTTCATACATTTGTTTTGTTATTTTTTTGTTAAAGAAAAATGAAGTTAAGTAAGTTATAAAAACATACATTCCTAAACCAAAAATTAAATCACTTAATACTCCTGAACGGAATAAAAAAATGAAGAAAAATTGGATAAAAATAAAAGTGATTAATTGATAACCAACAGGAATACCTTTACTTATAAATAAAAACCTTCTAATAACATCCCTTTTTCTAAAGAAAAAAGGTTTAGGAGAAACAGAAATATTTTCTACTTTATTAATAACAGATTGAATAAACTTATTATTTTTTCTCATTCCATGTTTTTTGTTTTTCATTTTCTCTCTTATGTTATCCGATTTATTTGTATCACCTTTACTCATAGACTTTTCTAAATCATTTTCTAAAGAATCATATTCTTCTTGTAAAATATTATTTTCTTCTTCATATCTTTTCTTCTTAATAACCATTTTACGATAAACATCTAAAAATTTATTACCATGAATGTATTCATGGATTTGTTTTTCAGCTCTTCCAGTATCAAAACCAAACATTTTTCTTTTTACTTCATCACGATAAGGCTTAGATTTTTCCCATCCTTCACCACTTTTTTCTTTCCATTCCTTTCCTTTAGTTTTAGAAGTTTTCGCTATACCTTTGTAATCAACACCTTTTATGTTCTCAGTTGTTTTTTGGATAAATGTTTTATTATCTGTTTTCATAGTTTCAACATCTTCAACATCTTCTTTTAATAAATCAAAATTACTTTCTAAAGGAACAGATTCATCTACAGTATTTTCTTCTTCATTTTCTTGTAAATCAATTAATTCATTTTCTAATTTCATTTTTTCTTTTAATAATATGTTGAATTCTTTTCCACCTTCAGAAACATTTAATTTTTTATCTATATTTTTTATTTTATCTTTTAAAAATTCCAATCCCAACACCCCTTTTTTATCTATAACTTTTTTACTTATACTATAATTATAGCTTTTTTTTTGAAATTCTTCAGTAGTGTTAATAAGACCATCAATGAAATAGAGAAAAGGAACGGATTTTCTTTCTTCCGTTCCACATGTTCCCAACTATGATTGGTAATTAAAAATCCCAATCATCATCAAAATCTTTATCTACATCTATATCTTCCGTACCCACATCATCATAGATATTACCATCTATCTTGAATTTTTCAGGTATGGAATAACAAACTTTATTTTTATTAAGTTCACTATCTATATTTTTTCCATTTAGAAAAGCTGATAAGGATAATCCATATAGACCATTTTTGTTTTTAACATTTGTATAGAAACTGTTTAATGCATTTCCTACTTCATAGTCACTACCTAAGTTACCTTGATCCGTTTCTTGCTTACCTCCTTCATTAACACTCTCAATAGGTATTATAAAACTAAATTCCTTTTCATAACGGTTTACTTCCCTATAAGTCCCGAAAGTAGTTTTTCTTACTTTACTCTCACTAGAAGTGATATAGTCACCATTATTTGTTCTTTCCTTATCTACCCTTGCCTTCACCTTACTATTACCTTCAAAGTCTTCTACGACACCTTCAGAGACTTTTACACCTTCAGTTTTTAAGGATTCAATTAATTCTTTCATAAATTTTTTCTTTCTTTTGTTTATATCTGATTCTCCACTAAAACTCATTATCTTCAAATCAACTTTCATAGTTCCATATAACTCTAAGGATCTTCCTGCCCTTAAAAGCCTCTTTACTTCATCCTTAGATACATTTAATTCGCTTAATGATTCAATCATATCCCTACTTACACCATATTTTTTTAACTGACTATTAGGTATATTAATTAAAGATACGTTCCATTTATCTTCTAATATATTAGTTCCAGTAGCTTTAGGAACGTTATTGTGGCTATCGCTTGTATGGTTTCCATACCTAGTCCAACCACCTAATAAATATTGTTTACTTTTATTAAAATCAACTTTAGCTGAATGCAGTAAACTTATAGAATGATATGTATAACCTTTATATATACAATTACCTTCACTATCCCAACTCGTACATGTTTTAATTGCATATCTTTCACTTTCACCTGAACCACTAACGTTGCAAAAATTATTACTTGGTGTATAAACACTCTTGGAAATTTGATTATCATCATATGTTATTTCTTTAAAATCATTATCCTTATTTGGATTAAACATAGCTGAAACTGTTATTTTAGTATTAGGAGATATTAATTCTTTAACTTTAAATTTAGCTAAATATCTTCTTTTAGTTTCTTTATATTCCCATTCATCACCAAAACTTTCAGTTTCTATAATACTTATATCATTACCAATTTTAATTTTTAATCTAGTTGGTAAAGGTACATTTGTATTGATTTCAGATTTACTCGTATTCTTTACTTCCATATACACTTCATAATTTCCATCAACAACTTCAATAACATCTAGTTTTTTTGCAGTTAAATTATTACCTACATTTAATAAATAGAGTTTATTAATTGGAAATATATCATATAATATTCCACCAGCAGTATTTGTATAATGCCATGTAGCCATTTGACCTTTACTAAATGTGGTACTAGGAATTGAAATATTATTGATCTTTTTTAATTTATCAAAAGGTATTTGAAGTAATTGATTCTCGTTACCTCTTTCTCTCCAATTAGGGTTATTATAACTATATAATTCCTGATTACGAGCATACACATCATCAAAACTTAAATTCCAATTATCTATCATAGTTTGTGATTGATTTGTAGAAAAAATAACACCTGAAAACATAAATAACATTTTTAGTTTTTGAGAATTATTAAAAACATCACTTAAAGGAACGTAAGAATTATCTAGTATATTTCTGTTTTCATATGGATTCAAAACATAATCCCTAATAATTGGATTTCCCGAAGTTGAATAATCCGCAGGAAAGCTTCTATTTGGAAATGGATTACCAAAAAAATCTAACCCTAGAAATCTATATTCACCACCCACATAATCATTATCACTAACATCATTATGGTCGCCAAAAAAAACTTCACCAGTAGTAAATAACCTAGAAGTGTTTAGTTTTTTATAACTACGTGTCTTTGGATCATATATTTCAGGTATTCCTCTCCCACTAATATATATCCCTTCCCAAATACTATTTTTCAAAAAAACATTATACTCTTCTACTGTCTTTGGTGTTTGAATAACTTTTGTTTCAGCACTAACATTACCTGAAAATGTATTGGTAATGATGAAAAATAAATATAATAAAAAAACAAATATTAAACATTTTCTCTTCACAATAAACACCTATCCCTTCTTTTTTTGGTTTTTATAACCTCCTATTCTATACAACCTTTTGTATAATGAAATTTACCATTCAATCCAATACTTATTAACATCATAGTAAAAAATAACATTATTCGTGGTTAGATTTTCTTTCCCTTCTCTTAATTTTTTAATACTTTTTTCTAATTCTTTTTTACTAATTGGTACGCCAAGTTTAAGTAATGATTTACTTGCCATTTCAAAAGATTCATCACTCCAATCACCTATAGCGAATATGTTTTCATTACCATTAAAAACATGATAAACCTTATCATCCTTAACAACAGAAAAGCCTTTTTCAGTATCATTTATTAGTTTATAGTCCTTATATACATCCTTAACTTTTGTCATACTTTTGTTTTCTGTCTCTTGTTCTACTTTAGAAGGTTGGGTTGGTGTGAAATCAGCCACACTTTCTACACTATTCCTAAAGACCTTTTCTCTGTTATTTTCTTTTACTAATTCAATATTTTCCTTGTCATCTACTGTAACCACAAAAGAATCATTTTCAATTATCTTCTCACCAGTTTTTTCGTCTATTTTAATACTAGTACCTTTACTACCTTTTATTTTACTTACACCGTTGATGTTTTCTAACTCTTTTTCTTCTTTTTCACTTTTCTCATTAATATTTTTTTCTTGATTAACACTCTTTAATGCATTAGAAAATCTTTCTTTGTAATCTCCTCTCACTTTTTCATCATAAGTGTAAGTGTATTTTTTTGTGTCCTGATTTTTATTATTCATTTCTTTAGTATTATGATTACTACCATTCAGAGAGTAAAACACGATTAATACTAATGAAATTAAAACGAACACAATTAATATTACTTTTTTTCTATTCACTTTTAACACCTCTTTCTTCTTGAATTTTTGAATCTATTTTTTGGTAATACCTCATAGCAAGGAAAAATTCTTCAACTACTTTAGGATCAACTTTCTTTAATTCTCTCAAACTATACCTTCTGTGTGAGCTTCTACCACTACCTAATCTAATTGGTATTATCTTTCCATCTTTCTCCCATTTTTTTATCGTATTGTTATGGGTTTGGTATATCAAAGCTACTTGACTAATAGTAAAATATGTTTCTCCAAATAAATCCTTCATTTCCTCTCCCCCTTTTTCATTACTGTACTTATAGATACTTTTTATTTTTTGAGTGTTTTAATATAGTGGTAACTTTTTTATAATAAATGTTCAAAACTTGATCTAATATTTATAACAGATAATAAAAAAAGAATGTAATCTATATAAAGATCACATTCCTTATATTTATTCTTTTTACCACTTAACCCAAATTTTATTTGTTGAATAGGAAATTTGTACACCTGATTGGTTAATAACGTTATAGTTATTTTCTTCAGTTATAAATTTTCCTAAATAACTATTGATTTGATTGTAAGATAATGGAATTCCTAAATTCGTCATTACTTTACTAGCTACACTAAATGTAGAACCAGTTAAATCAGCTAAAGTAAAAGTCCCATTTGAATAAGCATGAACAACTCTTCCATTTTTCTTCGCAAAAAATGAATTAATATCACCTTCAACCACATAACCATTACTTTCATAAACATTCTTAATGTTATCAAAAGAAGGATTAGTCGGTTCAGGTTTCGGTTCAGGCTCAGGCTCAGGCTCAGGTTCAGGAGCTGGTTCTACTACTACTGGTTCTTCCTCAACTACTGGCTCTTCTTTTTCCTCTTTTTTAGGTTCAGGTTTAGTTTCTTCTTTTACTATTTCTTTTTTCTCTTCCTTTTTGACTGGTGCTTTGATGATAACTTTCTCAGGTTCTTTACTTACTGGTTGTTTTTCCTTAGATGGTTCTTTTTTATAAGTATCTTTACTATCGGTATTTTCCACCTTTACAACAACTTTATCTTCTTTTTCAACAGGGATTGTTTTTTCCTCTATATCCTTTTTTACTACCTTTTTATTATTTTTTTTCTCAATCTCTTTCTCAATCTCTTTATTTTCTTCTACTTTTTTTATTACCTTTTCTTTTTCCTTTTCATCTTTAACTACTATTTCATTTTTATTAAAATCACTATCATTTTTAACATTATCTTCACCATTAAAAACAAGTGGTAAAGAGATTAAACTCACTAACAAAACTAGTCCGATTGTAGCTATCCAAATTTTACTTTTACTTCCTAAACTCTTTACAATATTGAAAAACTCTTTTAATTTATTCATTTTAATATCCCCTTTACCAATTAATAAAAACTTTATTTTCTTTAACTGAATAATTAACTCCCTTATCACTAAAATCTTTACCTTCTTTTTTAACCTGATTTAAATCGTTTAATATTGATTCTTTAGAAAGAGATCCATCTAACTTCACTAAAAACTCACTAGCCTTTTTAAACGATTCAGTATCAATAGCTATAGCAAAATTTTTATCTTTATAAACGGAAACAAAATTCCCATTTTTCGTTACTACAAGACTTCCAATATCATTTTTTGTTACCTGATATTCATTTCCGTAAACTTTTTTCACCATATCTAAAGTAGATAATTCTTTAACTTCCTCTTTAACTTCATTTTCTTTAACTTCTTCTTTTTTTTCTTTAGTTTTTACGACTTCTTCAGTTTTTTTAACTTCCTTTTTGTCATTTTCAACTTTTTCATCTTCCATAGCTTCAGGTTGTTTTTCTACTACTAATTCTTTCTCTTCATTTTTTTCCACTTCAACTTTTTCATTACATCCAATTAAACCTACCATTAATAACAATCCAAACATTAATAACAATACTTTACTTTTCTTCATTTTTACCTAACTCCTTCTATTTTTTTATGTTCTATATTATTTTTACTTTTAAAAAATAAAACTTTTTTCTATACCTATATTATAGCGTTCTTTTTTAATTTTTTAAATAGCGTTAATCGTACCATCTAGTTTCTATATCTCCATTTTAAGAAAAGGTTGAAATAACTTTACTCCTCTTTTGTTAAAAATTTTAAAATCACATATTAAGTGGCTAATATACCCTAATACCAATACTAAAAACAATCCTTCAATTTGATTAAAATCTAAACTTAGAAGATAAGCAATATATCCAAAATATGCTAATCCAATTAAACTATGAGTGTATGATCTGTGAGGCAAGAATGAAGCTACCCCTATATAAACACCCATCAACCAAATCCAAGTCGTTCCTAAAAGTAATCCACCAATCACAACTCCTATTGAAGTCATCAATAACATACGTTTTTGAGTGATAAATTTAGAAGCTAGTATCATTATTCCTAACCCTATTCCAATTCCTAACCATTTCTCATATCCCACTCTTTCCAAGAAACTATATACAGTCATTAAAAATCCTATTAGAATCGCTAAACTTTTAATTAGTTTATGAGATATAGTTAGTTTTCCACTTAACATACCGTTTGTATCTAAATCAGGAATCAACCCTGCAATTCCCCCTATACTCACTAATGTTACCATTTCAACGCTTACTGGCTCAATTCCTACACTTATTCCAACTAATCCTCCAACTATTCCACCTACGGTTGCGTGTGCTACTCCATTCATTTCTAAATCATCCCCTTTTTATGTTATCTAACGTTTTTAATTATTTTGTTTTACCAATTAATACAATTATACCATATTTAATACTATTTGTCAATGTAAATACCTAAATATTAGGTTTTTTATTTTAATATAGATACATTTCTATTTTAAACCGTACATTTTGGGTTTAAAAACCGTTATTGGGTGAATAGTCGATTCGTCATTTCGTGTTTCTTTCGCTAAAGCGTACATTTTTGGTTCATTTTCTTTTATAATTTATAATTTTTATCTTTATAAAAACAACCAGTCCTTTTGATTGTTTTTATATCTTGTTTTATATGTTTTAATTGTTTTAATGTTTTAGAAGGTCGAAAAGCGTTGATATATAAGGTTTTATGAAAGGTAAAAAGTACAAAAATGGTGTTAAAGCATACAAAAATGGTGCTAAAAAGTACAAATTTGGTTTGAAAGCGTACATTTTTGGTGTCTTATCCAGTACATTTTTGGTGCTAAAAAGTACAAATTTGGTGTGAAAAGTACAAAAATGGTGTGAAGCCTTACAAACTCGGTCTTTAATTAATAACCTCCAAAGCGTACAAAAAAAATTTTTTGTACTTTTAAATTATCGAAATTAATAGTAGAATTAAATCAGAGTTGAATTGAACACCATTTTTGTACGCTTAAAAGAGGGATAAAAAATGAATAAGGATGAAATAAAGTCTGTAAAAAATAATGTAGTTACTAAATCAAATATATTGATTGAGGCAAATTACAAATTAACAATTATCGAACAAAAAATAATTCTTTTTATTGTAAGTAAAATAAGGAAAGATGATGAGGATTTCGCTAGATACAAATTATCTGTAAAAGATTTTTACGAGTTACTTGGATATAAAGGAACTCCTAAATATTCTGAAATGCGGGAGATAACCAAAAAGTTAATGGGAAAAATTTTAGAAATAAAAGAGGGAGGAAAATTAACACAAGTAAGTTGGTTATCTTTTGTGGAGTATAATAAAACAAGTGGAAGTGTTAGTTTATCATTCGATCCAAACTTAAAACCATACTTATTACAATTAAAGAGAGAATTCACCTCTTACAAATTAAAGAACATAATGGAATTGAAAAATAGTTATTCTATTCGTATTTATGAAATTTTAAAAAAATGGCAAACTGTAAAACAAGTGGAAATACCTCTTGAAAAGTTAAGAAAAATGGTTGGTGTAAACGATAAATATCGTGAATACCATAATTTTAAAAAAAGAGTGTTAATTCCTTCACAAAAAGAAGTTAAAAATAAAACGGACATATCATTTGAATATGAAGAAATAAAACATGGTCGGAAAGTTATCGCTATCCTCTTTCTTATCAATTCAAAATCACAAGATACAAAAAAACTAGATTCACAAAATAATAATCAATCTAAAACAGAAGATGAATCATGGTTAGATTCACTTTTTATCCAGCTTGATATTCTTTTTAAAAAACATAATTATGATTTAAATAAAGATGTAGTTAAACGTTGGGTAGGACAAGCTGATAAAATTTGGGGAAATAACAAATATATAAAAGTAAATGAGTTATCAAACCAAGCGTTTAGAAAAGAAGGGATTCAAAATCATATAGCTTTCATCAGTCACATTTTAAAAGAAAAGGTGAGACTTTTAAAAGAAGGTAAAGATCATAACCAAGCAAGTATAGAAACCTATTCCCCACCTCAACAAATTATTAATGATGAAGTTGTACCTGACTGGTTTAAAGAAAGACAAAAGAAGAGAAAAGAAAAGAACGGATTATAATTATCCGTTCTAATAATTTATCTTACCATCTTACCTCAAATTTCCATCCATTCCATCCATTATAACTAGAAGCAAAATCAAAACTAACACCATTTGGGATATAGCTGAGATCTGGATTATCCTCTCCCCATTTATAAGGGATATTAATTTCATGATTCATTCCATCCAACAATTTTTTATAATTTGAAGGAATCCCCAAATAAATCATAGTTTGAGTTGCTAAATCTAAGGAGGAATCACTCATACTATAAAGTGAAAAAAATGTTTCAGAATTTGTATCATAAAAAATATGATACATTTTTCCATTTTTAAAAATTGAAAAACCATTATCGAATTGTTCAAATGTATAATTAGATCCATAAATACTTTTTATTTTATTAAAGTTATAATTAACCTTTCCTACACTACTAGGTTTATCTCGTTCAATCACAACTTCTTTTGGTTTTTCATAAGTTGGTTCTTCTTCTTTAGGTTGAATTATGCTTACTTGATCGGTATCTGAATCTACTGTTATTTTTTCACTTTTATTTCTTTCATCATCTTTAACCTCGTCTTCTTTGGTAACTTTATCCTCAGATTTTATTATTTCTTTCTCTACTATATCTTTATTATTTTCTTCTTCTTCTTCTTCTTTGTTTACTACAACTTCATGTTTATCGGTAATACTAGCTTCTTCAACTTTAATTACCTTTTTTTCTTTCTCTTTTTCTTCCCTTTCTTCTTTTACAACTTCATCCTTATTTTCAGTTGATACTACAGTTTCTTTTGTTTTTTCTTCCACTCCTGAAACGTTACTTTTAATCATTTTGAAATTTTCATTAAAACTCATTTCAGATGAATTTGAAATATCTTTTTCTGTTTCTTTTTCACTAGTAGCAGATTCTTCTTTTTTATCAGATAATAATGGTATGGTAATTAAAGTAACCAATATCACCAAACTAATCATACTTAGAATAACTTTCATCTTTCCCCTAATCATTATAAAACTCCCCTTTTATATTCTTTAACGTTTTTAGTCATATTTTTTAAATTCTATCTTTTCTCACCCCATTACAGTACCTACATTACCAATAACTGTTTTTATTTTCGTTTCACCAAATTCCTTTCTATAAAAACGAATTCCTTTCTCAAATTCATTATTCACTCTTTTAAAGTAAATCTCACTACCTTCTAACTCAAAAACTTCAAGCGGTATATATAATCCTTCATCTTTAATGTGTTTAACAACTTTTTCGACACCATTCAACCTAAAAATCCTTCCATCAAATTTAAATCGTTCACTTTCTTTATTAAATACATATACATTTTCACCAGTTTTATTTTTTCTTTCTTCAGGTATTAATCTAATTATGTTTTCATTTTCCTTATCTACAAAATACCCATAGTTAAGGGACATAAATAAAGGAAAGATTTTTACATATTTCACATTATCTATATTTTTAATTTCGTTTTTAGGTATAAAAATACCACTTTTAATTTTATTTTTATCTTTAATGTTATTTTTAAGTGTATTGATTAATATTTCTCTTTCAATTTCATTAATATCAGTCAATTCTTTATAATTCTTATCATAAACATCTTCTAATACATACAATGAAGCGAATTCCCTAGCAAAAATCTCTTTTCCTTTATAAAAATATTTATCTTTTTTATCCTTCAAAATAATATCTTCATGGTAATTTTTAAAATAATCAAGGTCTTTTA
This sequence comes from Virgibacillus sp. DJP39, assembly GCF_049310925.1. Lineage (NCBI taxonomy): Bacteria > Bacillati > Bacillota > Bacilli > Caryophanales > Bacillaceae > Virgibacillus > Virgibacillus sp. DJP39. The sequence continues at coordinate 58,428 of NZ_JBMERP010000010.1, forward strand.
TAAAACTTCTTGAAAACATAAAAGTATTGAAATCGCCTATATCCATTAATTCATAATCAAAAAAGTGTCCAAATTCATGTTGTAAGCTATTAAAGAATTCTTGATAACTTTGATTTGTACTTATTACGATATGTTTATTATTACTACTATAAAAACCTTGATTATAAACAGCTTTTCCATTATCATTACTTTCTTCAAAAATTTTTCCTTGATATATTTCAATAGTTAAACCTTCAAAAAAATCATCAGTTAAATTTAAATCACTTTTATATTTATATATCAAATAATGAATTGAATACAAAACAAAACCCTTATCAAGTGTTTGTGTTGTCTCTTCGTATTTAAAATCATAATTAGGTTTTTCTTCAAAATCAGTAAAATTTATGGTATATGGAAAAAGTTTTTCTTTACCTTCTACCTTTTTTTCTTCTACCTTTTTTACCTCTTCATCATTTACTTTTTCTATTTCATTCATTACAAAATCCTTTTCTTTTTTAGTAAAATCAACACCACACCCTACCAACATCACCATTACAAAAATTCCAACACTAATTAATAATATTTGTTTCATTTTCTTTCTCCCCTTTTATATTCTTTATTTTTTCTATCTATTACTATTATAGCTTTTTTTAAAAAAAATTCAGTAGTGTTAGTTGCACCATCCTTCTTTTAAAAATAAGACTTAATATTCCTGAACGCTGAGTTATTTTGTAATCCAAACTTTTGTTTCATTTTCATTTAATGTCATGATGAACCTTAACTTTAATAACATAAAAATTATGTTTACCAAAACACAATACATAATAATAAAATACCAACTAGTAGTTTTTTCATTTTTATCCCTCTTTTTTCTAAAAAGTAAAAGGATGGAAAAACCACCCTCTTCTCTTTACCAACTAATTTTTACCTCTTCATTTTTAATATCAAGTTCAAAAATAACTCCATCAGATTCAGAAGTTGCATTTCTTTTTAACCATTCTGAATGAGGGGGGTTATCCTCCCCACTAATTAGATCACTAATCATTTTATATATTTCTTTCTCACTTAAAGGTACACCTATCTCTGATAACACTTTTGAAGCATCTTTATAAGATGAATTATTAATAAGAAATCCATTATCACCTACATTAAAAAAATTCTTTCCAATAAACGTATTTTCACCATAAATATGTTCAAGATTTCTATTACCACGACCAGCAATTACAACACCATTAACGGTTGTTACTTTATATCTGTTATTTAAATCCTTATACAAATTAATTATTTTATATGGTTCAAAATTATCCGATTTTGAAAAGGACTTTTTAACTATAATTTGTTTTAACATAGACTGATTTTCAGATAACATATCCTCTTTTTGATTTAATTCTTTTCTAATTTCTTCTTTCACATTATCTATTTCATTCTCAATATAAATCTTTTCATTACTAGTAAAGATATTTCCACACCCCACCAACAACAACATCACAAAAATACAAACACCAATTAAGCAACCTTTTTTCACTTTCTTTCCCCCCTTTTTATATTCTTTATTTTTTTATTCCCACTACTATTATAGCTTTTTAAATTGAAATATTCACTAGCGTTAATAATACCATCCTAAATTTAAAAAATAAGACTTAATACTCCTGAACGTTTAGTGATTGTGCGATCCCAAACTTTCTTTTCATTTTTATTTATTAGAAAATCTAATCTAAAACCTCCATTAACCATATCCTGACTTCCTATCATTTCGTAAATAAATTTAGTTCCATAATACAGTTTCACATTTATGCAATCTCCACTATTATCTAATTCATAATGACTTATATCTTTTTTAATAAAAGTCCTATTTTCTCTATCTAAGTCTTTGAAATTACTAAAATTCTTAATTACTTCTTTGATTTCATTTCCAAATTCAATATCTTTTATTTTTTTTACAGTCATTTTAGCTAACCCCTTTTAGTAATTAAACCTATTTATTAGGTTTTTTATATTATAATACTATTATATCATATATTAAAAAGACTTATATTACAGAAATGTTACAGAAAGAACATTAAAAAAGAATGGATTTTTAAGTCCATTCTTTTAATATCCTAATTATTTAAGTGTAGGATAACCTACACTTTCTTCAATACTCCATACAGTATCAAAATTAAATCCTATGAAACTTGTTTTATTTTTCATTTGACTATCAGTTAAACCAGTTCCACCATCAGATGTTGATATTCCTGAAGTGGTTACATTCCAAAAAGAATTTGTTACAATTCCTCCATTTCTTCCGACTAACCCACCAGTAATCATCGTTCCACTTACTTTTCCATTTGCGTAAGAGGTAATTATACTACCATTATTTCTACCAATTAATCCTCCTCCGAACGAATCACCAGTAACGTTACCACTTACAAATGAATCTTTCACACTTCCACCATCATTCCAACCTACTATTCCACCAACGTTAAATTCTCCTATAACTTCTGTTTCTGTATGAATTTTTTCTATATATCCATTTAAAGTATTGAAACCAATTAAACCACCAACGTTTTCAACCCCTGAAATATTACCAGTTACGCTAGAATTTATTAAAGTTCCATCATTATATCCAACTAAACCACCTACGTTATTTATACTTCCATTAATTTTAACGTTATTTAAATTGACATTTTTCACTTCAGAACCAATAGTGGTTTTTCCGAAAAAACCTACATTGTCGGTTGTTTCATCTGTGATTGATAAACCATTAATTGAATATTTTTTCCCATCAAATATTCCTGAAAAGCCAATACTTTTCCCTATCGGATTCCATTCACCATAACTATTCAAATCAATATCATTCATTAACATGTAATTTCCACTTAAATCATTTCTAATTGCATCTAATTCACTAGCAGTAGTTATACATGTGTAACCTACATAACAGTTATTACTATCGGTTACGTTTACACTACTAACTACATACCAATCATCTTCTACGTTGCCTTGAATGTACTTCTTTACCTCATTTGAATCTAACTTTCTAACTTCAATCTTTAATTCACCACTACTTGCATTTACTATTATAGGTTTTATAAAATCATTTACTTTATCTAATATTTTAAAAGCAACACTTTTAGAAGTATCTAATTTTAATTGACCTATAATTAATTCACCATCTTGTTTTAACACTTCATTTTTAAAAACTAAATTCTCTATATTAGTACCATTCTTAACATGATATTCTAATACCTTCTTCACATCAGTTTTTATATCTGTTTCATAATTTGCTTCTACTGAATAGCTTTCCACACCTTCATGAACAGTTTGTTTAATTAAAGAAGATTGAAGTGTTTTAGCGTTTTTAACTACTGCAACATTCTTAGTGTTATCAATAAAAATAAAATAACTCATTGTGGCTATTGTCGATATAATTAACATAATCACCATAGCAATCCCTAATTCTGATAAACTAAATCCTTTTTCCTTTTTTATAACTTTATCTCTTTCTAAATACATAATTTATCTCCCCTTTTATATTCTCTATTATTTCTTTCTAATACTATTATAGCTTTTTTTTAATAAAAATTCAGTAGTGGTAATCAGAGCATTACTTATTTTTGAATTTTTCTAAATACCCATTATAGATTTTATTTAATTTATCAATAGATAAACTATCTTCATTTGTTTTATTTAAAAAATAAACTAAAAACTGATCATTCAATTCCATTCCATTTGTTTTCTTTTTAATATCCTGACTAACACTATATAAACTTTCTTTTTTCTTTATAAAATTAAAGTTTTTATCTATATGTAATAAACCTAATTCATAGCTCATAATAGCTTTCATATCTTCAGCAAAAAATTCACTATAGGAATTATTCCAAACATCACTATCTATATTTCCTTTTTCATCTTTTAATTTTCTATTTTCACCGTTTTTCCAATAACCACTTAATCTTCCCCCTCTCTCCTTTTCCCATTTTTTACGTTCATTATCACTCAACTCTTTTTCATAATAATGCCCTAATTCATGTAATAAAGTTTCTTTCCATTCCTTTTCTATAACCCCTGTTAAATTATAATCATTATGTATTTTTATTAGTGAAGTAAAAGGAATTTTATTTTCTTTTATAAAAAAACCCAATTCTGTTGTTCCTGAACTTTTATCTGAAATTTGAATGACTAATTTTCTATCAAACTCATACCCACTATTAATTAAATCATCCATTATTTCTTCAACTTCTTCTTTACTTACAATTTCATTTTCACCAAATACTATATAGTCATTTGAAAATATAATTTGAAAACCTATAAATAAAAATACCCCTAATCCTAATGCACCTATCCAAAATAATATAAAAATCCTTTTTATTTTCCCCAACATTAACAATCCCCTTTTATTTTAATTCAGATATATAATAATGATTATTCTCTATACTACCAAGCATTCTAACTAAATGATCATTAAATTCATTCATTATTATAATTTCAATTTTATTTCCATCCCCAATTTTTTTAACCTGAAATTTCCCCATTTTTTCTTCTATTCTTTTTCTTTTTTTTCTATCCATCTTTTTATAAAAAACATTAAAATTTATAATTTTTTCCTTTAAATCGTATAAATGCCTTCCTTCAAACATTCACAACATCTCCCTTTTTATATTCTTTAACTTTATTACTTTCTACTTAAATACCATTCATCTAATTCACTTTTATCTTCTTCAATTTTAGAAACTCCATTTTCATTATTTTCAACTCCACTATTTTCTTCATTATTGTTCATGAATCCAACCAAACATAATACAAACAATAAAACGACAACACCAATAATTACTTTTTTCATTTTACTAACCCCTTTTTATTATAAAACCTATATATTAGGTTTTTTATCTTATAATACTATTATAACATCTTTTTTAATTCGTTATATTACAGGAATGTTACAAAAGGATATTATAAAAAGATCATAAAAAAGAACGGATTTTAAGTCCGTTCAGATTAACCCACCTAATTCGCTTTTTGCTTTTTCCCTTTTTTCTCTAACCCTTTCTATTCCACTATCGTTACCTTCTGTATCTTTATTTGATTGTGAATCACCGATAACTACTAAACCTTGCCTTTTTAACTCTTCCACAAATTCTTTAGCTACCTCTTTATTATCTAAATAAGATACTCCTGAGTTGTTTTGACTAGGTTGTTGTAATTCTGTATCTTCCCCTGATATATCCCTCAAAATACCTTCTATAATGTATCTTTTAAAGGCTTTAGATAACTTGTAGTCTTTAGTTAATTCCTCTATTCTTTTTTTTACAATGTATTTATCACTTTCATTACCAGTTATTTCGATAACATCTTCTCCATATAATTTAAAATTAGCATGTTTTAATTCTTCTTTCTTTTTAGCCACATTCCTCACCTACCCTTTTTAGAAAGAAAACCCCTAGAACTAATCCTAAGAGTTTCCTATACAATCTTTATTTAGTTTTAACTTCTTCCTTTTCAAAAACATCACTATATAAATTTAATCCGAATTTATAAAAACCTAATGCATTCGCCATTTGATTATCTTCAGCAAGTATCATTTCATACCCTTCTTCTATAAATAATGGATAAAATGTTTTTGCACCACCACCAGTGAGGATAATCTCATCAAAACGATCCTGTTCTTTCCACTTACTATTCATAGCGTTTTTAATTATATCGTATTTTTCTTTAATAGATTTTTCTTTTACAAATTTGGTTTTGACATACTTCCGTTTAGATATTTTATAATCATCCATATCAAACTGCTTTTCTATATTTGAAAAGGGAATCACACTACCAGTTTCTACTCTAATGTGATCTACAATATCTTCGTATACACTAGACATTCCAGTATTCTCAGTAAAATTTCCTTCTTTTAATACTTTAAAAACGTCTAATTTTTGAATTACAGCTCCATCACTTGTATAAGTACCAATATCAAATGTTGCTATTGTATGTTCTTCATCATCTTTAGAAAAACCATTTTTATCAAAAAGTCGATTTAATACTGTTCCAATAGGTTGATGTAGGATATTTACCAGTTTTACTCTTGGTGTAAATAATTCACCTTTAGCCCTAATTTTAGGTGCATTTAAGAATGTTTGTTTTAAATCTTCCTCACTCTTACTTCCCTTATGAGTTGAAGGTACACCACTTACAATGTATAGTTCAACATCATTTTTATTTTTAACTCCTAATCTAGCTAAAGATTCATGCATAACCATACTTACAAAAGTTGAAAACTCTGTAGTATTATAGCGTTCTTTTCCACCTAAAAGACTTTCAAAATAAATGTTTTTTCCAATTTCCTTATCCCATAATAAAACGGTAGGATTAGGGTTGTTATCATTTACTAAATGGTATTGATTTTTTACAACTTCACTAATACCTAATTCTTCAAAACCAGCTTTACTTTCATAAACAAAACCTGAAGGCATTACAAACCTTTCAACTTCACCATTATAAGATAAAACTACTTTCACATATCCATTACCAATATCTAATCCTAATAATGCTTTATCTTTCACCTTAACACTCATCAAATCCTTACTCATTACCAACACTCTCCTCTTTATTTTTTTGAACCAAATACATAATGTCATTTGGATCCTTCTCTAACCAAACTTTTATATTTCTTTCTTTAATACCTTCCAAATCACCATTCTTATACTTTTCTAATTTATTTTTGGATAACTCCTGAAAACCCTTTATTCGATCCTCGTCTTTAAAATGAATCGTAAATTTATGAGTTTTAGTTCTCCATAACTCACTAACCAATTCTAATACATTATTAAATGTTTCTTCTAATGTATCATTCTCATTTATATGAAAGTTATATCTAATTCCAATTTTAGAAACTAATTCTTCCACATAATCATATAAATGTCTGTTCTTTTCTGACTTTTGAGTGGTTGATGTTTTAGTTAGTTGTGTTTTAAAATGCTCTTTGTAAACCTTTTCTTCTACATCAGCAACAGCACCAGTTTCACTTTTTCTTTCTTTAAAAACCCTCTCTTTTTGAAACTTATAATTGATTTTAATAAGATTTGCTATATTAATATTTCTATCTTGATTAAGTACGTGAACACCCATTTTAGCAAAAGTCTTTTGTAAAATTTCATAAACCTCAGTAACTTTCTTATTTGGAAAACTTTCATCCCTTACTTCTTTAGCTATTTCTAATAATTCTAAAGGTGGGACTTTTTTTAAACCACCCTTACTTAATTCGTTCTCTTTACCCATTTTCCTTCTCACCCTTCTTTACTTATTTAGTAATTCCGTTTTTAATTCTTCAATATAATTTTTACTCATGTAATACAAACTATCGTATTTTAAATCTAAATACATATTTTCATTTTCTTCTCTTAATTGTTTTGCTATTTCCCAAAACTCCCTAAAACGTCTTTCTTCTTTATTTAAATTTTCACCTAAGTACATAAAGATATGTAGCTGGTTATTCCCCTCACTATCTATAAAATCTAAAACAACCTCAGCATCACTATATATAGAATGTTTAGGTCTTAATTCTGAATAATTCGGGTAAATATAATGATTTAAAATAAACTCAAAATCCATTTTTTTATTAAATACTTCTTCTAAAATCGTTTTATAATCTATTATCTTATCTACACAAAAAGAATTTTTTTTGAAATTCCACGTTTTAGCATGACCATGATAACCAATAGATTGAAGGAATTTTGGTTCTAGGTAATATATATTTTCTTCCCCTTCACTTCTGTTACCATTCCTTCTCACTAAAGAGCCGTCTTTAACAAGTTTAGGGAGAATAACGTTTAAGGTGTTTTTTGATGCATCAGTTATTTCTCTCATTTGAGTTATATTAGCTGAACCAATATATTTTAATAGCTGGATTACCTTTTCACTAACACTCATTTTCATATTTCTTACCTCCTTTTTTATAATTATAAAAAACATTATCTATTTTTCATACTTATAACATCCTTATATGTATTATAGCATCTATAATTGTATTATTCAACACACTTAATGATACCATTTTATAAAATGAAAATCAATTAATTAGGTTTTTTAATTATGAAATTAATAATTATTTTATAAATGTATGGTGTATTTAACTATACTGAATAATGATATGAAAAATGCTATCATTATAGTAGAAGAAGAAAAGGAGAATTTTAGAAGTTAGTGTTAAATTAATCGTTAGGTTGGTTCGATTAACACAACTGAAGTTTTTTAAAAATCAAGCTATAATTAAGAGAGATAAAAAAGATAGAGAACATAAAAGGGGAGAATTAAAATTGAAGGAAAAAGAAAAAGTTTTGGATTATAGTGGTTCGTTTGGTGAAGAAGAACATAAAAAAAATGACTACTCAGGGGAGAGCAGTCAAAATAAAGAGTTGTTAGAATATAAAGTAGTTAATAAAGAAAATTTTAAAAGTGTTGGTAATGATGATAACACCATTATAGAAGAAGAGAATCAAATCAAGTCTGTTTATGATTTTTTTGAATTACTCTATCCTGATAATGTAAAGGGAGAAATCGGTATTTGGGATATTAAAAGTAAAAAAACACTTTTTATTGATGTTAGGGATAAAGAAAAAGTTGAAATATATGTAGATAAATTAGTGAATGAAGAAAAAGATGTTTATTTTAATGTATCCTTACAAAACAAGAATTTGGCTATTAAAAAGAGAATGAATAGTAAACAAATTAAAAGAAAGTTAATTGAAAGTATTTTCAAAAAAATATTCTTTGATGAATATAAAAAAGAAAAATTTTTAATGTTTGATTATGAAGAAGAAAAAGAATTACTGAATGAAAAAGGTAAAAAAATGACTAGGGAAAAAGAATTTGAATACCAAAAAAATTTTTTAAGTTTAGAAGAAAAAAGTAATATGATACAAAAAGTTGGTAAAAGGAATAAAGATTTAATTAAAAAACATTATGATGAACAAGCCAGTTATACAAGAGGATCATCATATACAACAGAAAGTAGTTTTGGAATTTGGTTAGATATTGATATTGATATAAAAGGACACCACAAACAAAATAGTAATCAATTTAGTAATTTTAAAGATGCTTACACGTTTATTATGGAGTTAGATATTAAACCTACCCTAATCATAAAAAGTGGTGGAGGTTATCATATTTATTATGTATTGGAAAAGGTTGTTACCTATAAAAGTGATGAGGAAAGAAAAAACTTTGAAGATTTAGTAAAAAAGGTAGTTTTAAGTATTAGAAAAAATGCTGAAAAAAATAATGGTGAAGGATCTATTGATACTACATTTGATTTAGCTAGACTACTGAGAATACCTTTCACTAAAAACTTTAAGGATTCAAATAACCCAAAAAATGTAGAAATTGTTTATCAATCAAATAAAAGATATACGATTAGTGAATTTAAAGATTTTATTATTGACGATATAGATAAAACAGTATCTAAACCAAGAAAAGAAATAAAAGTTACTAATAAAGAGAAGAAAAGTTTTAAAATGAAAATTGGTAATGAAATAATTGAATACATATCTAATCCTTCAAAGGATACACTTGCTAACGCAGAATTAATGTATAAAGGTTGTGCTTTTATAAAACATTGTGTAGATAATCCAAATGATATTAGTTATGGTGAATGGTTAGCTATGTTGCAAACAGTTATTGTTTGTGAAAACGGTGAGGATTATGCTCATAAATGGAGTGAAGGGTATTCCGATTATGATGAATATGAAACCGATATGATGGTTGATAGTATAAGTCATTTAAAACCAGTTACACACGATAGAATTATAAATGAATTAGGATTTAATGAATGTAGTGATAGTAAGTGTGGTGAATTTCACTCCCCTATCGCTTTAGGGTATAAGAAGAATCACAAATAAATAGATGACAGTAGCGTTCCTCCTGATATTTAAAAGGAACGCTTGATGGTCTAATTATGGCTACTGAAATTACGAAGAAAAAAAGCTATAATGGTTATAGAGAGAAAAAGTTGTAGAATATAAAAAGGTAAAAAAAGGGGAAATTAAAATGAAGGAGAACGAAAGAAAAGACGAGCTATTAGAAGAAGAATATGAAGAGGTTAATGAATACTTAGATGAAGAAGAATATGAATACTTAGATGAAGAAGAATATGAGGAATATGATGAATATGAGGAGGATGAAGAGGAATTATTTGAGGAATATTTAATGATTGATTGTGATGCAGATACTTCAATAAAAATAATAAATGAAAAAATTAAAGAATTTAAAAATAATAATGATGATGATAATAAAAATGACGAAAGTATGATAGTTAATCCTTTTGTTTTCGCACATATTATTAATATTGAAAAAAATAAAAATAAATATATTGAAGTGAAACGTTTTCTAAAAGAAATATCATCCCTAAGTGGTATTGGAATAACCGAATTAAAAAATGAATATAAAAAAAGCATCGAAAAAGATATAAATAATTTTCAAATTGAAAGATATATCAATGAAGATCCCGATTCCTCTTTTCGTTTTTATAGTAGGGATGATAATGGAAAATTAACTTTTAGAGAAGGTTTGGTTGGTGAAGAAATTTTAGAAGAAGAAAATTTTTTACATGAAGATGGAAATATATATGTTTATATGGATGGATTTTATCAACTAAAATCAAAAGAACGTATTGATTACTTAATTAAAGAAAAATTAGGGGTACTTGAATATAAAAAACATAGACATGATAGTGTTAGAAGTTATGTACTATCTGATATTAAAAAAACAAATAATGATGTAGCAAATGAAAAACAAAGTAGAATGCTTCAAAGATTTATCAATATGAAAAATGGATTATTAGATTGGGAAAAAATGGAGTTGGTACCACATAACCCAAATTTGTATTCAAAAAACCAATTACCAATAGAATTTAATAAAAAAGCAAATAAAGATTTTGCAAATACTTTTTTGAAACAAGTATTACCAAAGGATTCAGTTTCAACCATTGAGGAATATCTTGGATATTCTTTAACCACAAAAATGAATGAACAAGTTGCTCTTATGTTGACTGGAAATGGTTCTAATGGTAAGTCTGTTTTTTTAGAATTTGTAGGAAATATGATAGGTCTTAATAATGTATCTTCTATATCTTTAAAAGAATTTGATGATGATAAATTTAAAAGAGCTAATTTAAAAGATAAATTATTGAATATAGGTGCTGATATTAGTGCAAAACGATTAGATGAAACTGAAATTTTTAAGAAGATGGTTAGTGGAGATAGAATGAGTGGAGAATTTAAAGGAAAAGATGCTTTTTCTTTCTTCCCTTATGCTAAACATATGTATTCAGCAAATAATTTACCAAGCACTATTGAGGCAGATGACGCTTTTTTTAGACGTTGGATGATAGTTCCTTTTGGAGCTAATTTTAAAGGTAAAGAAGATTCTAAAATTTTCAATAAAATAAAGAAAGAAGAGAATTTGGAAGGGTTATTTTTAATAGCTTTAGAAGGATTAAAAAGACTTGAAAAACAGGGACATTTTAGTGAATCTAAGACTATGGAAAAAATGTTAGAAATTTATAAAGATGATAATAGACCTATAAAAAGATTCATTGAAGAAAAATGTACTATATTTATGGATGAAAAAGAGATAAAAGAAAATTATGTGGAAGCAAACGATTTATTTAAGGAATATAAAGATTGGTGTGAAGAAATGAATATGGGTAGTAAAAAGTATACAAATTTCTTTAAAGAAATGTATCGTGACTTACCTGAACTTAAAGATAGAAAAAAACAAAAAAGGATAGGAAATGAAAAACCAGCTATTCTTGAAGGGTTAATTTTAGGTTTTCCTGAAAATGAAGAAGAAAATAATAACAATGATGTTATTAATAATGTTGTAAAAATGAATATTAAATAAAACAAAAAAGGGTATTTCTTTATGAAATATTCTTTTTTTGTGTTTTATTGTTTTTCAAAAAGTGTCTTACCTTGAAAAAAGTAACCTAAGACATTTGTTTTCTAAGAAAACCTTATATAGCAAGAGGTTTAAAGGTTTTTATTTTTAT
>NZ_JBMERP010000011.1:0-67101 GCF_049310925.1 Virgibacillus sp. DJP39
CGTGTCTACTTGACAGGAGCCTGTGCACGGCCAGAATTCGAGCACCGAACAACAGGAATCGAGCACCAAATGTTTGGTGCTCAAATTTTCAAGTCCGGTGCTCGAAAAATCAGTTTGGCACTCGATTTCGTAAGATTGGTGCTCGAAAACGCCGCCGCGGATAGCTGCCCCACACTACCCCGGCCCCGACAGCGCCCCATCCCCAAAGACCAAACCCACAAAAATACAATAATTTAAATTTTTTCAAACTATCTGTTGACTTTTCGCTCGCCACCGCATAGAATAATCAACAACATATTCATAATTTTCTTATCTAGAGAGGTGGAGGGAAAGGCCCTTTGAAACCTCGGCAACAGGTTTATTCGAACACTGTGCCAATTCCTACAGGCTGTATGGTCTGGAAGATGAGAAGAGCTGACAACTATTAATTAGTGAAGCCCTCTTCTTATTTCGTAAGAAGGGGGTTTTTTGATGTTTTTTTAATAAATTTTCCTACAGGAGGGATGATATTTGACTAATAATTTAGCCACATATAGTAATTTCGCTGGAGATCCATTTAAAGATTGGCATCCAACTGATGAAACAAAAGGTGCGTCCACGATTGTCCAGTCGGCTTACGATTCATTTGGAAGCTCGGTAGTGTATGCATGCAGTTTCGGTGCGGAAGGCATTGTGCTAATTGATTTAATTTCAAAAGTGAAAGAGGATGCAGAAATTGTCTTTCTCGATACGGGGATACATTTCCAGGAAACATATGACCTGATTGATAAGGTGAAGGAGAGGTATCCCACATTAAACATTCACTTAAAGAAACCGGAATTAACACTTGAGGAACAGGCGGAAGAGCATGGATCGGCCCTTTGGAAACGCGATCCCAATCAATGCTGTTATATTCGCAAGATCAAGCCACTTGAGGAAGCACTAAGCGGAGTGCCAGCCTGGATATCGGGTTTAAGAAGAGAACAGTCGGCAAGTCGTAAGGAAACAGATTTTATTAACAAGGATGAAAAATTTAAATCAATTAAGGTATGCCCCCTAATTCATTGGACTTGGGACGACGTTTGGAGTTATATCCGACTAAACGACTTGGATTACAATGAATTGCATGATCAAGGCTATCCTAGTATCGGATGCATACCATGTACCTTTCCTGTCAACGATTCAGATGATTCTCGAGCAGGCAGGTGGGTAGGGTTTAATAAAACGGAGTGTGGACTTCACGCCCCTGGGAAGGATTCTAACTAATGACTCTAACGATTACTGCAATTATAGTGGCCTACTTTTTTGCCTTCAATATTGGTGCAAGTGGATCATCAGCAGCTATGAGTGTTCCATATGGATCAGGGGCAATTAAACGCAGATCGATAGCGCTGCTACTATGTGCTGGAGGTATTTTGGCAGGGGCTATCCTTGGTAGTGGGGAAGTGGTTGAAACACTTAGTGAATCGCTTGTTCCCTCTGAATTCATCACTACTCAGGTTGTCGTTATTGTTTTGCTGTCTGCAGCAGGGACGCTGTTTATTACAAATCTCATGGGTATCCCATTGTCGACGAGTGAAGTAACCGTAGGCGCTATTGTGGGGGCGGGGCTATCGCTTCATGTATTGAATTTGAAAACACTAGCCGTAATCGTTGCATTTTGGTTTATCGTTCCAGTTGCTGCATTTTTAGCCAGCTACCTTTTCAGTAAAGGGGGTGGTTTTCTCAAAAAGAAGAGAAGTAAGCCACTTAGCCCTAAACTGACTAAGCTTGCTGGTCCCGTTTTAATCGCGGCAGGGTGCTTAGAGGCTTTCGCTGCAGGTGCGAACAACGTAGGAAATGCGATTGGTCCACTCGTGGGTGCAGGGATTGTTGCACCGGGCTTTGGGGTGCTGACTGGTGGAATCATTATGGCACTCGGCGTAATACTGTTAGGCGGAAATATCATTGAAACTGGCGGGAAACGCATCGCAAAACTTTCGCTCTCCAAAGGCATAACCGTGTCAGGTGTTTCCGGAATGCTGGTAATGGGCGCAACGGTATTGGGTATCCCAGTTCCAATCACCCAGGTTACGACTTCGGCAATTGTCGGCACCAGTGCAGCTGAAAAAGGTGTGCAGATATGGAAACAACCATTAATTCGTCTGATCATTAGTATTTGGGTTATCTCCCCGCTGCTTTCCATGGTCGTTGCGTATTGCCTAGTTGAGGTGTTTGTCCGCTCAAGCTACTATTCCGTCAGCATTATCACTTGTGCCATCCTTGCAACTATAGGCATTGCAAGGCTAGCAACATCCATTTCCAAAACAGGCATTTTATCAAAATCTACTAAACCAGCAGTGATAAAAAATGAGGAGGTTTTATAAATGACATTAATCGAACCACATGGAGGAAAACTTGTAAACCAAATTCTCGATAAAGAATTTTTGCCGAACCATTCTACGACTATTGAACTGGACAACATGGCGCTCAGTGATCTTGAACTAATTGCGATTGGTGGCTACAGCCCGATTGAAGGGTTTTTGAATCAGGAAGATTACGAGTCTGTTGTTGAGACAATGCGGTTAGCAGATGGTACACCGTGGAGCATTCCAATCACGTTACCAGTAAACGAGGGAAAAGCACTATCTTTACAGGCTGGTGCTGTAGCAGCTTTAGTAAAGGATGGCACTACATATGGCGTCATTGAGATAGAAGAAGTATATAAACCGGATAAGGAAAAAGAAGCAAAGAATATTTACCTGACGACTGAAACCGAACATCCAGGGGTCAACAAGCTATTCAACCGCCCGGATTATTATGTCGCTGGTGAAATCAAGTTAGCTGAGCGTCAATCCCATGAACATGATGAGAAATTCTATCTCGATCCAGCAGATTCACGAGAATTATTCCAGTCACTTGGTTGGAAAAAAGTAGTTGGATTTCAAACGCGCAACCCAGTCCACCGAGCCCATGAATATATTCAAAAATCTGCACTTGAAATAGTTGATGGACTATTTTTAAACCCACTTGTCGGAGAAACAAAAAGTGATGACATTCCGAGTGATGTGCGGATGCAAAGCTACCAGGTTTTATTAAAAAATTATTACCCAGCCAACCGGGTTGTGCTAGCAGTTTTCCCTGCCGCTATGCGTTACGCAGGTCCAAGAGAAGCAATTTTTCATGCGCTGGTTCGTAAAAACTTTGGCTGTACACATTTCATTGTCGGCCGTGATCACGCTGGTGTTGGTGATTATTATGGCACGTATGATGCACAAAAAATATTCAGCAATTATGACGAAGCTGAACTAGGTATCACTCCATTATTTTTTGAGCACAGCTTTTACTGCGTTGCATGTGAAGCAATGGCCTCAAGCAAAACATGCCCACACGACAGCGACCAACACGTCGTTTTGTCAGGGACAAAAGTACGTGAGCTGCTTCGAAATGGTGAAAAGCCACCAACAACATTTAGCCGTCCAGAAGTAGCAGAAACGCTTATTGAAGGTTTGAAAAAGAGTGAAAAGGCCGAGGTGTAGTGAGGATTGAAGATAAGTGCAATCCAAATACAGCGAGGAAATTTAGTTAAGACTGAAAGACTATAAACTACGGTGTTGTGAAATTTTTTCAACGCCGTTCCGGCAGAATACTTCGCTTTCCGCGGGCACGGCCTCAGTCTCCTCGAGAAAACCACTCTGCGGGGTCTTCGGACTCGCGCTGTTCCCGCAGGAGTCTTCGTATTCTGCCTTCACTAAGAATCCTGTGGTTTTACGGGAGTTCTACTACCTTAAATAGAAAGCCTATCTAAGCGGAGGAAAAATACGAGACTCCAGTGGGAAAGGAACAGTCTGAAGACCCCGCAGTGAGCGGTTTTTGCTCCGAGGAGGCTGAAGCGTTCCCCACGGAAAGCGAGTGTTTTTCCGTAGCGCTGGATCAACACCAATTTTGTAAAGGTTGGTAGGAAAACTACTTCTCAAGTAAAGATGAAGTAACCAACGTCATAAAAAATTTACAACCAAACATCGGTTATACGAAGTCCCTGCTACACGCGGCATCACCGTGCAACCGCAGTACACATCAATAACCAAAAAACAAAAAAATGCATTCCTTTGTGAGGTGGATATTCTTTGCAGTTACAGGTAAAAAACAGCCCGTTTAATCAAGAACAAACAGATCTACTTAATAACCTTTTGCCAACATTAACAGAAACACAAAAAGTTTGGTTAGGTGGATATCTGGCAGCATCCGGCACAGCCGAATCCCAGCTAGCAACGGCACCTACTGACCAACAACCAGGTGTTCAAGCATCTGCTCAAATTAGTCAACCCGCTTCCCGGGAAGTAACCGTCCTTTTTGGTTCAGAAACCGGAAACGGACAACAGCTTGCTGAAGGGTTGGCACAAAGGCTGAAGGAGCAGGGCTTGCAAGTTGCTCTCTCAGCGATGGATGATTTCAAGCCCAAGGAGCTAAAGAAAGTTCAGGATTTACTCATTGTGACAGCAACACATGGAGAAGGAGACCCACCAGATAACGCGCTATCGTTTAACGAATTCATTTTTGGCAGAAAAGCCCCTAAATTATCAGATGTGCGCTTTTCAGTACTTGCCCTGGGAGACCAGTCCTACGAGTTTTTCTGTCTGACAGGTCAGGAAGTTGACAAGCGACTGGAGGAATTAGGTGGCGAGCGGCTTTACCCACGTGTTGATTGTGATGTTGACTTTGACGACGATGCAGCAGAGTGGATCGAAGGTGTCTTAGGTACATTGAAAGAGACGTCAGATGCACAGTCTGCGGATGTTCAGGCAACAGAGACTGAAGCGGGACTTCAAACAAAGCAATCGGCGTATTCAAGAACAAATCCATTCAGGGCTGAAATCCTAGACAATTTTCAGCTGAATGGACGTGGATCAAACAAGGAAACCCGTCATCTTGAGCTATCACTTGAAGGATCGAATTTCGAGTTTGAACCGGGTGACAGTCTTGGGATTTTCCCTGAAAATAATCAGGAGCTGGTTAATCAGATTATCGACGTGATGAACTGGAAACATGAAGAAAGTGTACCAATTAACAAACAGGGTGAGGTACTATCCGTTCGTAATGCACTACTCTATAACTTTGAGATTACGAGATTGACAAAACCATTGCTTGAGCAAGCGGAGCAACTTTTCGGAAATGAAGCATTAAGTACATTAATTGAACAAGAGGAAGAGCGAAAAGCCTATCTCGATGGACGTGATCTGCTGGATTTAATCAAGGATTATCCGCCGCAGGAAGTATCACCTGGCGAATTCATCCAGATTCTTCGCAAGATCCCGGCTCGGCTTTACTCCATCTCGAGCAGCTATAGAGCCAATCCTGATGAGGTTCATCTCACTATCGGAACGGTAAGGTACCAGGCACACGGCCGCGATCGTACCGGTGTTTGTTCCGGACAGTGTGCAGAACGAACGGAAGCGGGTGGATTGTTACCAGTTTATGTTCACCGAAATCCGAACTTCAAATTTCCAGCTGATCAACACGCACCCATCATTATGATTGGACCAGGAACAGGCGTTGCTCCATTCAGATCGTTCCTTGAAGAGCGAGAAGAAACGGGCGTCGAAGGGAAAACATGGTTATTTTTCGGCGAGCAGCACTTTTCAACAGACTTTCTTTATCAGGTCGAATGGCAAAACTGGCTCAAAGAAGGCGTGCTAAGCAAAATGGATGTTGCGTTTTCCCGTGATACTGAAGAAAAGGTTTATATACAGCATCGCATGCTCGAACAAAGCAAAGAACTCTATCAATGGCTGCAGGAAGGTGCGAGCGTTTATGTGTGTGGGGACGAAAAACACATGGCACATGACGTGCATACAACCCTGGCAGCAATTTTGGAAAAAGAGGGCGGCATGACGCATGAAGAAGCAGAGGTTTACCTCACAGACATGCGCCAGCAAAAACGCTATCAACGCGATGTTTATTGATAAAAAAGAAAGGAGTTTAGCCTAATGGTGAAAAACAAAACAACAGATCAAACCAATCCTCCAAGCGATATGGAACGAATAAAGAAAGAAGGCGACTACCTGCGCGGAACAATCAAAGAAGGACTCGAGGACAGAATTACTGCAGCTATTTCCGATGACGATAATAAGCTGTTGAAATTCCACGGGAGCTACCAGCAGGATGACCGGGATCTACGTGATGAACGGCGACGTCAGAAGCTTGAACCGGCTTACCAATTCATGATTCGCGCACGGATGCCAGGCGGAATTGCAACGCCGGACCAATGGTTGGTTATGGATGACATTTCCGAGAAACACGGTAATGGCACCCTGAAACTGACAACTAGGCAGACGTTCCAGTTACACGGAATTTTAAAATGGAATTTAAAGGAGACAATGCAGGGAATTAATAATGCATTACTCGATACACTGGCAGCATGTGGTGATGTTAACAGGAATGTGATGTGCAATTCGAATCCGTTTCAATCGGAAATTCACACGGAGGTTCATCAAATAGCGAGTGATCTCAGTAACCACCTTACACCGAAAACGAGGGCTTACCATGAGATCTGGCTTGATGAGGAAAAAGTTGTGGACAGTCGCACGCCAGAAGAAATTGAGCCGATGTACAAGGATCTTTATTTGCCTAGAAAATTTAAAATTGGCATCGCCGTTCCTCCTTCCAATGATATTGATGTCTATTCTCAGGATCTTGGATTTATCGCAATTTTAGAAGAAGGAAAACTGCAGGGATTCAACGTGGCTGTAGGTGGAGGCATGGGAATGACGCACGGTGACACGAGCACATATCCACAAGTATCACGCGTAATTGGTTACATTCCGACAGAAAAAATTAACGAAGTTTCCGAAACGATTATTACAATTCAACGTGATTACGGCAATCGTTCGAATAGAAAAAATGCACGCTTTAAATATACTATCGATGCCAATGGTCTTGATTGGTTTAAACAGGAATTAACAACTCGTTTAGGCTGGGAGATTGAAGAAGCACGCACTTTTGAATTTGATCATAATGGGGACCGTTACGGCTGGGTTAAGGGTGACAACGGAAACTGGCACCTGACGTTATTTATTCAAAACGGTAGAGTTGCCGATTTTGAAAATTATGCACTCAAAACAGGTCTGAGAGAAATCGCGAAAGCACACACTGGAGATTTCAGGCTGACAGCGAATCAAAATTTAATCATTGCCAATGTAACAAGCAGGAAAAAGAAGGAGATCAAAGAATTAGTCGAAAAATATGGAATGACTGCAGGTGAAAATCATTCAGCATTGCGGAGAAATTCCATGGCATGTGTTGCTTTTCCAACGTGTGCGTTGGCAATGGCGGAATCCGAGCGCTATCTTCCATCATTAGTGGATAAAATCGAAGTAATCCTCGATGAAGCAGGCCTAAACGAACAGGAAATCGTGATTCGCATGTCAGGCTGTCCAAACGGATGTTCACGCCCAGCTCTCGCTGAAATTGCCTTTATTGGAAAAGCACCAGGAAAGTACAATATGTACCTCGGCGGTGGATTCACTGGAGATAGGTTGAACAGTCTTTACCGCGAAAATATTGCAGAGGAAGAAATTTTAGAAATCCTTCGTCCAATATTAATTGCTTACGGAAAAGAACGTAATGTAGGTGAGCACTTCGGCGACTATGTGGTACGTGCTGGTTACGTTGAAGAGGTTCTTTCTGGCCTTGACTTTCATGCAGCTAAAACGGATCTTTTTGTAAAAAAATAATCCAAAAGAGAGGATGACCTGAATTGGCTACAAATATTGTATGGCATGACACTTCAATTAATAAAAAAAATTACCGGACCAAAAACGGTCATCACAGTGGCGTAATCTGGTTTACCGGACTTTCAGGATCAGGCAAATCTACTATCGCAAATCTAGTAAACAAAAAACTTTTCGACGTGCAGGTCAACACATACATCCTTGATGGAGATAATGTTCGCCACGGGCTAAATGCCGGCCTCGGATTCAGTGCCGACGATCGAACAGAAAACATTAGACGAGTGGGCGAGGTGGCTAAGCTATTTGCAGATAGCGGCGCGATTGTCCTTACCGCGTTTATTTCACCTTACCAATCTGACCGGGACCGCGTTCGCGAAATACTTACAAAGGATGAATTCCTAGAGGTTCATGTAGATTGCCCACTTGCCGCATGTGAAAGGCGCGATCCAAAGGGCTTATACAAAAAAGCAAGGAATGGAGAAATCAAGGAGTTTACTGGAATTGATTCTCCATACGAAGCACCAAATTCACCCGAACTCGTTATCAAATCGGACCAATTCAATGAAGAAGAATGCGCGGACCAGATTATTAGTGTGTTAAAAGAAATGCAGTGGATATAGGTGGAAGGATATTTTCTTGAAGGCAGTTTTCTGAAAAAATGTCGTTGTTGACGTAAAGTCTATAAACTGCGAAGTAACTCTAGATTGATTTTCTATCACACTTTACTAAATTGGTGCTAAATCCAGCGCTGCGGAAAAACACTCGCTTTCCATGGGGAACGCTTCAGCCTCCTCGGAGCAAAAACCGCTCACTGCGGGGTCTTCAGACTGTTCCTTTCCCATTGGAGTCTCGCATTTTTCCTCCGCTTAGATAGGTTTCTGTTCAAGGTAGTAGAATTCCTGTAAAAACGCAGGATTATTAGTGTAGGCAGAATACGAAGACTCCTGCGGGAACAGCACGCGTCCGAAGACCCCGGAAGAAGCGCTCTTTGCTTCTGAGGAGGCTGAGGCCGTGCCCGCGGAAAGCGAAGTATTCTGCCGGAACGGCGTCAAAAGAGGTCACTACATCACAGTTTTTTTCACCAACTGCGAAGATTAAAAGCAACAAAACTTACGAAAAAGAGCATTTTAAAACCCCCAACGTCCAGGACAAACGAATT
Source organism: Virgibacillus sp. DJP39 (assembly GCF_049310925.1). Lineage (NCBI taxonomy): Bacteria > Bacillati > Bacillota > Bacilli > Caryophanales > Bacillaceae > Virgibacillus > Virgibacillus sp. DJP39. The sequence goes on from NZ_JBMERP010000011.1 coordinate 8,848, forward strand.
TTGTTTGTCCTGGGACCCCATGGGGCAGGAATTTTAAATGTACAACATGAAAGGGGTAGGAGCGATGAGTAGAGTATATTTGGTAGGTGCCGGTCCAGGAGATCCTGACCTAATCACGGTTAAAGGACTTAAAGCCATTCAAAAAGCAGACGTAATTTTATACGACCGGTTGATCAATGATGAATTATTAAGCCACGCCCCAAACTATGCAGAATTAGTATACTGCGGGAAAAGCCCGAATCAGCACTCGCTTACACAGGAAAAAATAAATGATTTATTGTGCTTCTATGCAAGCCAGGGGAAAGTAGTCACACGGTTAAAAGGTGGCGACCCATTCATATTTGGGAGAGGTGGCGAGGAAGCGGAAGTGCTGGCAAAAAGGGGAATTCCTTTTGAAATAGTTCCAGGTATCACTTCTGGATCGGCTGCACCTGCTTATGCTGGAATTCCACTGACCCACCGAAACTATAGCTCATCTGTTGCGTTCGTTTCGGGGGTAACTAAAACTGGTGAGGAGCTAGATAAATACTGGGAACACTTAGCCAAGGGAGTCGACACGCTGTGTGTGTATATGGGTGTCAAAAATCTGCCGGATATTTGCGAACAGCTCATCCGCCATGGTCGTAATCCTAGCACCCCGATTGCGCTTGTCCATTGGGGCACGACCGAAAGCCAGCAAACAGTTACCGGAACACTTGAAACAATTATTGAGAAAGCCAGTAAAATGAAGAATCCATCAATGATTATTATTGGAGAAGTAGTTACATTGCGGGAAAAACTTCAATGGTTCGAACAGCTGAATGTGGAACCACTTGACCAAGAACATGCAATAGTTGGATGACAGGAGGTTATATGATGCAAGGAATTTTATATGTGAGCCATGGAAGCAGGGTTCGAGAAGCGACCGCCGAAGCTGTTTCGTTTATTCGCTCAGTACAGCAGCTAGTTGACATTCCTCTCCAGGAAATTTGTTTTCTGGAACTAGCTGAACCAAATGTTGAACAAGGTATTGACAAATTAGTGGACCGTGGTGCCACTAGTATTTCTGTCGTACCTGTTCTGCTATTAAGTGCTGGTCATTATTTTAAAGACATTCCAGATGAAGTTAACCGAGCAAAGGCAAGGCATTCCCATATTTCCTTTACTTATGGCGAGCCGCTTGGCATGCAGGATCGTTTTATTGAAATTTTGACAGACCGAATAAGTGAAACGAAGGTAGTGCCTAACCTAGATGCTAAACTGTTGCTCGTCGGACGTGGTAGTCGCAACCCGGAAACAAAGAAGATAATAAAAGAAATAGGACAAAAACTGAAGGCGAAAACCAGTTTTAATTCTATTGATGTTTGTTTTTTGGCAGCTTGCGAACCATCCTTTGAACAGACCCTTCAATCCTCGTTAAAAAAAGATCACTCGCAAATTTTTATTGTACCCTATCTATGGTTTACCGGCGTGCTGATGAATTATATACTGGATAAAGTAAAAAAATCGAATCAGAATCACCCGGATATAGAAGTTGTGCTATGCCGGCAACTTGGTGAACACCCAATCATGGTTGAAGCGCTGAAAGAACGTGTCTATGAATCTATTGTGAAATAAGGATGTTTTAAATGAAAGGCTCTTTTCGTAAGTTTTGTTGCTCTTTAAACTTCGCATTTGATACAAACTGCGACGTAACTGATGTATCTATTTCCTACCATGCTTTACTAAATTGGTGCTGAACCAGCGCTTCGGAAAAACACTCGCTTTCCGTGGGGAACGCTTCAGCCTCCTCGGAGCAAAAACCGCTCACTGCGGGGTCTTCAGACTGTTCCTTTCCCACAGGAGTCTCGCATTTTTCCTCAGCTTAGTTAGCTTTCTGTTCAAGGGAGAAAATGTCCCATGAAAACACGCGATTCATGTGTATTTTTCTTTCGACAATTAGAAATTCTTGTTCCCACAGGACAAGGAAGGCTTCGGCAGCGTGACATCGCACGAAAAAAAGGGACTGTATTTTTGAGGAGTCGACTGTCCTCCGCTTTAATCAAGCGGTATAGAGTTATTTATCATGATGGCCATATGTTTACGCTATACCAGCGAAGGAAATACACGAAGACTCCTGCGGGAGGAAAGGCATAGGTGAGACCCCGCAGTGCGTAGCACGAGGAGACTCACCAGCCTCCCGCGGAAAGCGTAGTGTATTTCCGTAGCGGTAGGTTACGTAGCAGTTTATAGATTTTGTTGTCAAAAACAACAATCTTTTAGAAAACAGCCAAATGAAAAGATCCTAAATTAAAAACTGGTAAGGAGAACATAAGATGGCGATTACACCACTCATGGTTGACCTAGAAGGGAAAAAAATAATTATTATTGGTGGTGGACGTGTCGCCTACCGCAGGGCCGATACGCTAACTGACAGTGGTGCTGCGATCACAATCATCAGTCCGGAAATCGCAGAGGGAATCCGCTCACTTCTAGAAAATGAAAAGGTGACCTGGCGGCAAAAGAACTTCGAACCCGTCGACCTTGAGGAGGCCTTTCTAGTAATAGTAGCTACCAATAATCCCGAGGTTAATAGTTCAGTAGTTAAGGCTTGCCCGCCAGATTCCCTACTGAATGTAGCATCGGATTCTACACAGGGCGATGTGCAATTTCCATCCCACTTAAAACGTGGAAAACTGACAGTAAGTATTTCAACGGATGGAGCAAGTCCTCTACTTTCCTCCAAAATTAAAAAACAACTTCAAACGACTTTTGAAGAAGGCTACGGCGATTATGTCGATTTCCTGTATGAAAGTCGGCAGCTTATAAAGCGATCTCCACTCGGATTAAAAGAAAGGAGACAGTTACTGAAGGAATTATTGTCGGATGAATTTCTCAACAGTAAAAAACAGCGTATAGCGATAAATTGGTTAACAAACTTAGTTGAAAGGAGCTGATTACAATGATTGGAATGAACGGTATCAAAATTGGAATTGCTGCTACCAGAAAAGCTGATGCAATTACCGTACTTGTAGAGAAAAATGGAGGAACCCCTGTTGTTTATCCAATCCAAGGTGAACAGCAATTAAATGAAAGCATATGCAAGCAAAATATAAATGACTTTCTAAATGAGCCATATGACGTGGTGCTTCTGACTACCGGGATCGGCATTGAAACTTTGGAAAAAGCATCTCGGGATCTAGGGGTCCATACTGATTTTATCGAAAAACTTGGCAAGACAAGCCTGGCCATCCGAGGCAGTAAAACAGTAAGCTGGGTAAAGAAACAATCACTAGCCCCAACACTCATCTCTGAAGATGGAACTATGAAAAACCTGTTGAAGAGCTTAGTTAACGAAAAGCCAACCATGGGCAACCGTTTATTTTTACAAGCCTACAACCAGGACGACGTAGAGATAAAAAGTGAACTTGAAAATGCCGGATATTCTGTCTACCTATCAAAACCGTATCATTATGAAGCGCCCAACGAGGAAACTTTACATGCACTCAGAAAGGAAATTCTGGATCAAACACTCCGAGCGGTTATCTTCACCAGTAAAACCCAGGTTCAAAACCTGTTTAACGGATTTGAAAAAACTGCTGAACTCGTGGCCGCACTTAACAACGGCGTCCTGGCAGCCTCAATCGGAAAAGTAACCACACAAGAACTAGAAAATAGAGGCGTCACCAACATATTCCAACCAACAAACCCAAAAATGGGAGCCATGATTGTTGAATTAAGAGAGCATCTGGCGGGATAGCTGGTTTGTTTTGTGTGGCTGGGTCTTCATTAAATTTGGAATCGAGCATGGATCCGTCGAAATCGAGCGGCGTGCACCCGAAATCGAGCACTGATTCACAGGATCGAGCACCGGCCGACGAAAACCGAGCGCCGAAGAGTTGGTGCTCGATTCCACATGTGTGGTGCTCGAAAACTCAATTTGATGCTCGGTTTTGACAAGTTGGTGCTCGAAAACCCGGAATCGAGCATAGATCAGTCGTGTGCGCCTTACCACGTAATATCTATTAAAAGAAAATTAATCAACCCCTGTCTACAAGACCATCAATTTAGTTATTATTATAAATTCTCCATTTAAAGTTGTTAATTAATAGAGAGAGTAAATCCAAACTCACTTGAGTCAGACACTCCATCAAGGAGCTCAACATAAGCTTGGGGGTAACTAGACGAACGAAAGTAGACTCTTAAAGCCTTCCCGCAATCCTTCCTAACAGAATAGAATATAAGAAAAGTATGTTAGGAGGAGTTGAATATGGATGAGCTAGAAAAGAAAATCAGAGAATTAGAGACAAAACTACTAGACGAAATCGAGAATATGGAAAACTCAATTAAGAATTCAAAAAAGGATGAATTTCAGTTGGATAGCAATGACGTGAGAGCAATAATTGATCAACTGCTGACGGAAAAAGGATTCGTAACACAAACAGAACTCGAACAAAAAGTTGACCAAAAACATTTGCAATTAATCAAATGGATTGTCGGGACGGGGTTAAGTAGCATAGCCATAGTGTTTAGTCTTGTTAGATATATAATATAACTACTATTTGGGCTTTATAGGTACAACCACTACACGGCTACAGGTAACCCCCATGGTGACGTTTTTCACTCGAGTCCAGTCACCCCTTTTCACCACCAAGCCTTTCCTATATATTATCGTCACCAAACAAAATTTGGTGGCGTTTTTATTTTTATTCATTGTGACACTTTTCTCACCTCCCATTCGATTATATGTGTGAAAGGAGGTGAGGCACATGGCAGCTACAGCAAATATGGTGAATTCAACACTTCGTCTAGTTTTTGACGACGGGATTGACCCAATCTCAGGAACACAGTCTTTTAAAACGAAGAGCTTCAGCAATGTTAAAACGGAAGCAACTGCAGATCAGTTGTATGCAATTTCTGTATCACTTGCACCATTGCAACAGCGTTCACTTTTCAAAATTGAACGAAATGACAGCTCTCTTTTACTTCAGACTCAGGTGGTATAACACAAATTAACTAATGGAAAGGAGGTCTTTTGATGGCTAAGAAATTAGAATTGAAATTTGAAAATCAGGATGGAAAGTTCGTTACGTACACACTGGACAATCCAGTTGAACCAGTGGACGCAGTTGCTGTACAAGCAGCAATGGATGAAATCATCACCCAAAATGCATTCACTTCATCTGGTGGCAACCTTGTTGCTAAGAAAAGTGCGCGTATCGTTGAACGTAATGTTTTAGATATTGCAATAGTTTAATTAAAGGACCAGCGACATGAGTAAACTCTGGCGCTGGTCTTTTCATTTGCAGTAAAGAAAGTTTAAATCTTTCTTTCTGCATAAGTGCAACTAAGGCTTTAGCCATAAGGAATGGCGATAAGCAAAGTTTTTTAATATGAAGGGAGGAACTCAAATGGAAACCTGGATGTCATTCGTTACTGATGTTGGCTTTCCAATTGTGGTGACGTTTTACTTGCTTCACCGCATAGAAGGAAAGCTAAATGATTTAATCGAATCAATCCTCACGTTACCTGATAAAATGGGTGGATGACCAGCAGAGACTTCAGCTTCGGCTGGAGTTTTTCTATATGTTGAGTCTCGTGCTTAGAGGAAGAACACAGATTAAGGTAATGGTTGCGAAGTATTATCAACCACTTTTTTTAAAGACTATTGAATGAAAAGCAGGTTTTAAACATCAAAGTAAAATTAGGAATGAAAGTTGAGCGACCCAACAAGAAAGTCGAGTGGCTCAGCCAGGAACTTGAGCGTCATCGCAAGGAAGTTGAACGACCCAGCCGGAAAGTTGAGCGTCACCGCAAAGAAGTCGAGCGACCAAATCAGAAACCTACCTATATGATGTTAATGTTTATCAATCAAACAAATAACTTAACACAGGAGACATTACAATCAAGAATATTGAAAATAAAATTAATGTATTTGTTATCTTGGAGGGTAGTTTCTTTTTGCCTTTCCCCTTATACCAGGCACTAAACTGTAGTTTGTTTCTATATAATACGAAAAGCAATAGAAAGATTGTTATAAATCCTGTCCAACCATAGGGTTCAGCATCGAAACCGAATGACCCGTAAAGATATTCTAGGCATACACCCAGAAGACCACCAAGTAGTGCAAAAATTAATATAATCCGCAACAACTCCAGCAACACTCTCATTCTAGTAACCCCTTTACCTTTACTTTTAATTTGTATAAAGCCCTTTATTTAAGGTGTATAATCGGTGACGAAAATTGCAAGGATCCCTATAACAGCAAGCAAAATAACAGCTAGTATAAGACCAATTATGGCAAGCATGTTTTTCTCGCTCTTTCTAAACAATGCAATCAAGCTTAAAACAAATGTTAGCGGAGCACCAACATATAATGCAACTACAATAGTTGTAATCAATGGTTGTTGGTTAAAAGATAAATTCGGCATAACAAGTAATGAGCAAATCAGTACTAAAGGAATTCCCAACGATAAGTAACTAATCCACGAATATTTTTTCATTTTTGTCCTGCCCCCATTTTTAAAAAATTGAGTGTTTTATTTATTTTAGTTTACCATAAAATAACAATTTAATTTGTTGAATTTTTGCTCAAATATCATCTAGTTATAATAAGAACCTATTGTATGAAAATCCGGTTGGTTACAGACAAGAGTGCGTACCCCAATGTCGGGAAAGTTAAGCGTCAAACCACTAAAGTTGAGCCTACATGAGGGGGGGATGAGCGTAAGTCTAGCAAAGTTGATCGTTTGAAATAGGAAGTTGAGCGGGATTTGATTAATTGAGCACCTACACAAAAAAACACTATAAATAACAAATCAAAGTTTAAAATATTTCCCGGGGAATATCGACAAAAAATTCAATGTAAAAATATCATATAAAATAAAATCATTTCTTTTGTCGTATCATAAGGGTTGAGGTGATCTATGATGAAAATAAAGTTACCTGCTCTCATTTTTATAAGCTTTATAAGTTTTTTTCTCCACATATAGCGCAGGCTGCGGAAAAGCAGGAAAGTGAGATTGATAAGGGCTTTGATATTGATTTGACGGGATTTGAGTTTCATTCTTTTGGTACGTTTAATCAATTAGGTTTTGAAATAACGCCACTTGCACAGTTGTATTTCCGGATTATCCAGGAGGAACAAGAGTGGATTGGTCAACCACGTCTGTATATCAAAGATGATAAGGGTTATGTTCATCTTTGGAAAAGAGATGGTACGAATGTACTTTATATAGTTACAAAAGAGTCAAGTGAGCTATGGGAAGTTGTTGATGTTAAAAGAAAGAAAATTGATAGAATACCTGTACAAAAAAACCTCCTCAAAGAAGTATTGATAGAGCGCTGGCTTCAACCGATAAGTACAGCTGTTAAGAAGCATTATGGAGAGCCTAAACTTTGGTACCGGGGATTTGAGAAAGTGATCAAAATTGAAGAAGATGAACAGGACTATGTGTTTTATATAACTGTTCAAGTTCAAACATTTGAAGGTGCCCACAACCCACCGTATGGGGAAGAAACAATTACATTTAAAATTAGAGGCAGCCAAATCGAGATGATTGATTTTAAACACAGAGATATTTCGAAAGAAGAGTCGATTAAGTTAGAATTGCGGTGATTTAGTCTTATGGGATAACGCCCACCAATCGGACTTAACACGTAGAAGTTCCACAACAATACCCACTAATGATAAACTGTTAATTAGTTAACACCTCTCTGCGTCAAGTGCTTGTAGGAAAGAGTGAAACTAGCAGCGTAGCAGTTATACGCTTATGTAAACATTAGTCTTTAGTGGAGAATATAAAAGTATCATAGGAGGGCGAATACATGATTCAAACATATCTTCAAAATCTAGTTGATGCTAATGAGATTCCTGGTTCTGTTTTAGCAATTACAAAGGACGGCAAACTAGAAACCTTGCAATCCTATGGTTCATACAAAGACAGAAATAATACGACATCCTGTGTAAGAAAAGATACAATGTTTGATGTTGCGTCACTAACAAAAGTTCTGGCAACGCTACCCGCAATCCTATATCTGCAACAGGCAAATCAATTATCAATCGATGACAGCGTTCAAAAGCATCTACCAAAATTCAAAAAATCGGATGTTACAATCCGGCATTTGCTCCAGCATAACTCCGGGCTTCCTGCCGGTTTATCCTACAAAATCCGAACAGATTCAAGAGATGTGCTCGATGAAATCATGGAAACTGAATTGATCTCTGTTCCCGGACAACAAACGACGTACAGCGATTTAGGCATGATCCTGTTAGGGAAAATAGTGGAAGAAATCTCAGGCCATGACTTACATAAATTTAGTGAAAAGTATTTATTTGAACCGTGGAAAATGAATAACACAACATTTTTACCGGGAAAGCAATTGTTGGAAACTATAGCTTCGACTGAACTGTTTCAAGGCAACTATATCCAAGGTAAAGTCCATGATGAAAAAGCTCACCAGCTTGGAGGGGTTAGTGGGAGTGCAGGATTATTTTCCGATGCTTTAGACATAGTAGCGTATGCTAATTATTGGTTGTACCCGGAAACGCAAACGGTACTAACAAAAAAATCAATGAACCTGGCCCGGGAGGACACTCACCAATCAAGGGGACTGGGCTTTGAGGTTTGGCAAAAATCAGGCAAACCATTGTCATGTGGCGAAAACTGGTCAAAGGGCTCATTCGGCCATACCGGCTTCACAGGAACAAGTTTATGGGTCGATCCTGAACATAACTTGGCAACGGTCTTTCTGACTAACATCGTACACTATGGAAGAAATCATCGATTAAATGAGATACGGAAAACGTTGCACACAATGATTCATGATCGCTTTGTGTGATAGAATCAACGACCCCAATCAAACCTCGTAACTACCTCAAATTCCCCTCTCTCTCCTCTCATTCTGCAAAAGTCATATACAAATGATAGAATAGTTTGTATAATTATATTAATAGTTTTGCTACGATTGAATTCAGGATGGAGTGAGGGCATGTCCAATTTTAACTATGAAGCATACGACGGTATGGGTCTGGCCGAGTTAGTAAGGAATAAAGAGGTAACGCCAACTGAAATTCTTGAGGCGGCAATATCCAAAACGGAAGAGTTAAATCCAAATTTAAATGCTGTTATACATAAGATGTATGATCAGGCAATGGACCAGGTGAAAAAGAATACAAACGGTGCTTTTACCGGGGTCCCTATGCTTCTGAAAAACATAACACAGGAAATCAAGAACGAGCCAATTACATCAGGTTCCAAAGCCTTTATAAACTATAAAGCAGAGGTAGATTCTGAACTTGTGAAAAGGTTCCGATCTACAGGTGCCGTTTTTATTGGGCAGACGAATGTTCCGGAACTTGCGTTAATGGCGATTACCGAGCCGAAGCAATATGGGGCTACCAGGAATCCGTGGAATAATGCGTACACCCCAGGAGGTTCAAGTGGAGGTTCGGCCGCGGCGGTTGCATCAGGAATGGTGCCGATTGCCGGGGCAAATGATGGCGGAGGATCCATTCGCATACCTGCAGCATACTGCGGGCTCTTTGGCCTGAAGCCTTCCAGGGGACGAGCTCCGGTCGGCAGTAAATTGGGAAGACAGTGGCAGGGCGCATCAGCCGACCATGTTTTGACCAGATCCGTACGGGATAGTGCCATGATGCTGGATCTGACGAAGGGATATGAACCTGGTGCAGCTTTTCATGCACCTCCTTTTGATGCAAACTATCTAGATTGTGTAACAAAGCCTCTGGAACCAAAACGCAGGATCGCATACTCACTCCGCTCTCCAATAGGAACCGATGTGGATCCAGAATGCAAGCTGGCAGTAATAAAAACAGTCGATTTACTAAAAAGTATGGGACATATTGTAGAAGAACAGGATCCACCAGTCGATGGAGACAAAATCGCAAGCAGTTACATGACTATGTATTTCGGAGAAGTTGCTGCAACCCTTGCATCAGAAAAAGTAAAATACCGCGACGTGGAGTCCACCACATGGCTGCTTGGATTACTCGGAAAAGCAACAAGTGCAGAAGAATGGGTGCTCGCCATGAGAGAGTGGGATATCGCCGCCTATGCAATGGAAGACTTCCATACTAAATATGACTTCTATCTCACACCGACAACAGCCTACCCACCAGCAAAAATTGGAGAGCTCGATACCAAACTAACAGAAAAAATTCTTCTGAATGTAATTGGCAGATTACAAATGGGAACACTCGTCAAAAAGTCCGGATTAATAGATGAAATCATTATAAACAACCTCAAACGAACACCGTTCACACAACTAGCGAACCTAACCGGACAACCAGCAATGTCAATTCCAATCCATAAAACAGAAGAAGGCCTGCCACTCGGGGTACAATTCATGGCCGCCAGGGGCAGAGAAGACCTCCTGTATCAGCTGGCCGGAGCGCTGGAGCGGACGGAGAGTTGGCTGCGGGGGTAGGGTTTGTGTGCGGATTGTAGTAATATTCATCAAATCGAGTCATAGCATGAAGAGTATATAAACAAGGGAGAGATACTAACCATATGTAGAGATTAATGCGGATACAAAAAGACCTTCGTGGCCATGGTCAATCAACCAAGGTTGAATATGGTCATACAGTTGCCCAATATGCTAGAGACTTGAAACAATTTATTGAGAAACTGAATTTAAAAGATGTCATTCTTGTGGGATGGTCTATGGGAGCATTTGTGCTCTGGGATTATATAAATCAGTTTGGAACGGATAATGTTAAAGCGTTAACTGTAGTGGACCAATCACCGTCAGACTACATCTGGCCCGGTTGGGACTACGGGGCATTCGATTTTGAGGCAATTAAAGGCGTTATGCAGGCAATCCAAGAAGATCAAAGTGGGTTTAATAGTGAATTCATTTATGGGATGTTTAAAGAAAAGCCAGATCCAAAAGAGTACGACTGGATCCTAGCAGAAATGAATAAGCTACCAGCGTCCATTGAGAGCACCATAGTGTTTAACCAGACAGCAGTTGATTATCGTGAGACAGTATCAATTGTAGATGTACCAACGTTAATTTGTTTCGAAACAGTGGGATTCTTCCCAATCGAAGCGGGCGAGTATATACAAAAAAGGATACCAGGGTCAAAGTTGGTAGCCTTTGAGAATAGTAGTCATTTATTGTTTCTAGAAGAGACGGATAAGTTTAATCAGACACTGGACTCGTTTTTTGGTGAGTTGCAGGGATAGGCAGGAAGTTGAGCCGCATCGAATAAAAGTTGAGCGGCAATCTGCAAAAGTCGAGCAACAAACTAACAGGAAGTTGATCGTCAATGCGCCAAAGTTGAGCAACTTCGCCTAAAGTCGAGCGACATCAGGGTCAATCCATTGGTCATACATAAGCTAAGAAGAATAAAATATCAACAAAAAGAAGTAACCGCCCCCATCCATGGTCGATTACTTCTTTCAGTTAAACATATATTTGTGTGACCAACTGCTCATAATGGAGATAGTTGCTGGTTCCCGAGTAGTTAAAGCTACTTGGGAACCTAATTATAAGTATATTATATTCTTATTAATTATACAAAGTTGAACAAAATGCTAGTTGGAAAAAGAAGAGTTGAACGTAATCTTGGAGAAGTTGATCCACATTACTGAAAACTTGAGCGAGAACTTCATCAAGTTGAGCGTACTTTAGTAGTAATATAATTACTACAAAGGTAATAAGTGAAAGGAGATTAGAATATGAAGGCACCAAAGGTTAATGAATTGAACATCGACGAAATGCTAACAAAAGCAGAAACATTAGTTGGAGTTTTACGTGTTGTATATGGTTTACAGAACATCGAGGATTACACTAAAAAAGATGCAGCTGAAGAGTTAATAAAGTTTCTAGACCGTATGGGTTATTTAGAAGACCCACTTAGAACAGAAGGTGTAGATCATGCCTGAAAATTCAAATTTGAGTTCTCAAGAATATAACATACTTGTTAAGTTTGTTATATTCTAAATAAAGGGTGAAAGCAATGAAAAAGGAAGTTGATTCAATGCAACTAATAGCATAAGGTTAAGTGTCAGTGAGCAGAATTTGAGCGATATCTTATGAAAGCCGTGCGTGCGCCATTAGAGTCAAAACATGGATCATTCAAGTACAATTTGGCTTAGTCCAAATAGCTACTCTTACTTTAATTGTTACTATTGTCGTTTACCTGAACAAAAAGAAGTATCCGCCCCTGCACATGGTCGCGATTACTTCTATATACAGTACAACTAGATCGTTGACCAACCGTTCTTAATACGGTTGGTAGTTGCGTGTGCCCGATTAGTTAAAGTTACTCAGTTACCTAATTATAAGTATATTATATTTCTAATTATTTATACTGTCAATTGGTACGTATTAAGTGTTTTACCAGAGTTTTGTCTTCTTTGTAGTGGTATCACAGCAGTTGTTGGATAAAGGTTAAAAGAAAGTTGAACAAAATGCTAGTTGAAAAAAGAAGAGTTGAACGTAATCTTGGAGAAGTTGATCCACATTACTGAAAACTTGAGCGATATCTTATAAAAGTCGTGCGTGCGCCACCAGAGTCAATCCAAATATCATTCAAAAATATTGTAGGCTGAAATAAGTGAAAATTAATCGAACATACATTCCTTTTTCGCTACTAATCTATCAAAAGTTATGGTAAAATAAAATAAGCAACTACATAGGTATTGTGGGCGGTTGGCCACCTTTCTAATTTCCTGAATCCCTTAGGAAGGGAGGTGGTAGGATGACGACATTCGAAGCATTAAGTTTAATAGTACAATTTGGTTTAGTCCAAATAGCTACTCTAACTTTAATTGTTACTATTGTCGTTTACCTGAACAAAAAGAAGTAACCGCCCCCCTACATGGTCGATTACTTCTTTCAGCTAAACATACATTTGTGTGGCCAACTGCTCTTAATGCAGTTTGTAGTTGCTGGTTCCCGAGTAGTTAAAGCTACTCGGTTACCTAATTATAAGTATATTATAATTCTAATTATTTATACTGTCAATTGGTACGTATTAAGTGTTTTACCAGAGTTTTGTCTTCTTTGTAGTGGTATCTCAGCAGTTGTTGGATAAAGGTTAAAAGAAAGTTGAACAAAATGCTAGTTGGAAAAAGAAAAGTTGAGCGGTAATAGCTTAAAGTTAAGCTTCAATGCGTCGAACTTGAGCGATATCTTATAAAAGTCGTGCGCGCGCCATCAGAGTCAAAACAAATATCAATCGAAAAATCTTGTAGACTGAAATAAGTAAAAAATAATCGAACATACATTCCTTTTTGGCTACTAATCTATCAAAAGCTATGGTGAAATAAGCAACTACATAGGTATTGTGGGCGGTTGGCCACCTTTCTAATTTCCTGAATCCCTTCTATTGTCGTTTACCTAAACAAAAAGAAGTAACCGCCCCTCACCCATGGTCGCGATTACTTCTAAAGCAGTACAACTAGATCGTTGACCAACCGTTCTTAATACGGTTGTAGTTGCTAGTTCCCGAGTAGTTAAAGCTACTCGATTACCTAATTATAAGTATATTATAATTATTTATACTGTCAATTGGTACGTATTAAGAGATACTGGAATGGCAGCTAATTAGATGTTATCTACAAAAAGGCTTCACTCACACAAAAGCGGAGTCCTTTTTCATGGTAAAATAAAACATACACATGAGAAAGGCAGGGGAAACAATGATACTAAAAGGGAACCAAATATACTTAAAACCACTTGATAGCAGTCATGCTGAAGCTTTACTGGACATGGAAGTTAGGAATCGGGACTTTTTTGAGCAGTACACTATTACCAGAGAAAATGATTTCTATACGATGGAAACGCAATTGGAGAGACTGCAAGAAAAAAAGGTAGCACAGGAAGAAGACAAGGGTTATCACTTTGGAATATTTTTGAGTGAGAGCAGTGAGTTAATAGGGGAAATTGGTTTGTTTAGAATAGAAAGAGGACCTGCTGAGTGTGGTATGGTTGGTTATTCACTGGATAAAAAGCACAATGGAAATGGATATATGACAGAAGCAATTAGATTAATTGTTGACTATGCCTTTACCAGTTTAAAGCTTCATCGGATTGAGGCTGGAGCAATGCCACGTAATTCTGGGTCAATTAAAGTGCTGGAAAAGTCGGGGTTTCATAAGGAAGGCATCGCTAGAAGCAATGTAAATATAAACGGGAATTGGGAAGACCACCAAATGCTGGCGATTATAAATCCTGATAATTAACTATCGTAGCGAACTAACAAGTAGTGTGGAAACAATACATCCATACTACTTGATTCTCCGACTTATGTGGTATAATTTTAATGATTTAATAGAAAGGGAGAATGATATGATAATCAAAAAACGAAAACCCCCGATAGAAATCCATGTATTAGAAGCACTTATCCGCAGGTTGCCACCAGGGCAAAACAAGTTACAGGCGGAGTTAGCCAAAAGTAATAAAGGATTTAAAGGTGAGAAAACTGTTGATCGCTTCACTGCAACACTCCCACAAAACAACTTCACTATACTTCATGATTTGTTTCTCCACAACAAAAGTTCATCATTTCAAATCGATACGCTAATTATTAGCCCGCACTGTATTTACGTAGTTGAGATCAAAAACTTTGTAGGAACGGTGACTTTTGACCTTATAGTTAACCAATTAACCCGTGAACATAATGGACATGTATCAGGCTTCCGCAACCCCATGATTCAAGCTACAACAAATAGGCATCTATTAACAGAATGGCTCTCCGAACACAATATTGTTGATATTCCCATCCATCCAATCGTTGCAATAAGTGAACCAAGTACAATAATTCGAGTAAAACCAGCTGAAAGAGATATATCTGAATCAGTTATGCATGGGGAGTATATGCCACAGCAAATAATGAAAATGGAGCATGCACTGGAAGGGAAGCGGCATGCGTATCTTCACCAAAAGATAGGAACATTGCTTATAGCAGAAGAAGGAACATTTAATTTCGATTATCAAAAGAAATATGGAATTCAACCTGGAGAAATAATGAATGGCGTTCAGTGTCCCAGGTGTGGGTTAATAGGAATGGAGCGCAAACAAAAAAGCTGGCATTGCACCGCGTGTGGAGAAAAAGATAAAAAAGCGTATCTAACAGCTCTCTCAGATTACTTTATCCTCGTTAAGCCATGGATCACAAACTCCGAATGTATGAAATACTTACAAGTCAACTCCCGTCATATCGTCACAAGGTTATTAAAAAGCTCAGATCTAACATATGATGAACAAAACAAAAGTTGGAAACCCCAACGAACAAGACAACCGATCCAAATTTCATCTTAACCGATCCTACTAGTGAAATATCCGATCGAAGTCATCACTTAACCGATCGAAGTCAACGTCCAACCGATCATAATGTTATCCCATCCGATCGACATTATCACGCAACCGATCGTGAGCATCCCCCAACCGATCAGAGTTACCTAATACACAGCAGTTTGAGCGCCTTCGCCACTCTGCTAAAATAAAAAGGGGGTTTTTTGCGTCAGCAAAAAACCCCCTTTTCTAATTAGTAAAACCGCTTATACCCATTAAAGTGTTTACCCCAATAGTAGATGCCGTTCACGTCGTCTATTTCTACGCCGTCTGAGCCTGCATGGATAAACTGACCATTACCGATGTAGATTCCCATGTGTGAGATTCCGCTCTTGTACGTGTCCTCGAAGAATACTAGGTCACCGACTTGTGAATCCTCTACATAGTGTGATTGGTCAAAGTAGCCTGCGCTGGATGTACGCGCGATGTCCATGCCAGCTTGTTTATATGCATAGTAGATAAATCCACTGCAGTCAAATCCAGCTGGTGTTGTTCCGCCCCATGCGTAGTTAACTCCTAACATATCTTTTGCTACATTTATGAGTTGATCTACATTATAGTTTACATTTGTTGCTTTTGGTGGCGTTTCTACTTCCTCGGCCACAGGTGCTTGTTCTCCCGTTTTTAGTTTCTGCCCAACTAAGATCAGACTAGAGGTTAATCCATTCCATTCTTTCAAGGCTGAAACGGAGACATTTTTCTGTGCTGCAATTTCGTATAAAGTATCACCGGCTTGCACTGTGTAATAGTAATCACGTTCTGCATCAGTGGTTGTTTCTTGGGTGCTTGCTAGAGTGCTATCACTACTGCCTTGGGATACTACAAGTACACGGCCAGGATGAATTAAGTAAGTATCAAGATTGTTCCATTCCATTAAGTTTGATAGTAATATATTGTGTTTATCAGCGATACCGCTTAATGAATCTCCGCTCTGTACCGTATATTGATCGTCACTTGTAACACTATTAGAATTACTTGTACTCTCTTTTTCTGTCTCTATCATTTGCGATGGATAGATTATGTTACTAGATAACGAATTAATAGATTTCAACTGTGCAACACTAGTATCATACTGCTGCGCAATTCCCCATAATGTGTCACCATCCTTCACCGTATAGGATGCTGCCTCTGCTTTTGTTGCAGCAAAGGTGGATGCAATGACAGCGCTTGCTGTTACTGACATAATTAGTTTCTTATTTGCCAAAGTATATAGCTCCCCTCGCATGAAGATTCTTTCTACCAAAGTATTTCCACCGTATCAAAAAATAGACTGTGTAATAAAGGGTTGTAAAATGATTGTAACTTCACAGTGCACTTTGTTAACTAGATGAAATAAAGTCTACCTGTTCACTATTAAATAAAAGCCAGATAGAAAAAGAAGAGTTGAGCGAAAACGTGGGATAGTTGATCAAAACGGGGGAAAACTTGAGCGAAAAGGTTACCAAGTTGAGCGGCAGCTCAACAAAGTTGATCCACCCCAGCAAAAAGTTGATCGTCAACCCCACAAACTTGAGCGGGAGTAGGAGAGTAGATTTGTACCAACCTGATCTCATTAATTCTGGTTGTATATAAAAGATACTATTAAATAAAAGCCAGATAGAAAAAGAAGAGTTGAGCGTAACCGCAGGGAAGTTGATCGAAACGGGTCAAAACTTGAGCAAAAAGGTAACCAAGTTGATCGTCCCCTCCAACAAACAAAAAAGGCACTCCCTGCACACAGCAGGAAACACCTCACAACTCTAGTAAAATCGCTTATAACTATCAAAATGCTTGCCCCAATATACTCCATTCACATTGTCAATCTCGACACCGCCTGATCCTGCGTGAATAAACTTGCCATTACCAAGGTAGATTCCCATGTGTGAAATGCCGCTTTTGTATGTGTTCTCGAAAAATACTAGATCTCCAATTTGTGGTGTGTTCACATAGTATGAGCGGTCGAAGTGCCCTGCGCTTGATAGGCGTGACAGGTCCATGCCGGCTGCCTTGTATGCGTAATAGATAAATCCGCTGCAGTCAAATCCTGCTGGTGTGGTTCCGCCCCATTGATAGCCTATCCCTGTTAGACTGTTAGCTACATTAATTAGTTTCTCGGCGTTGTAGTCAACGTCTGCACTTGGTGTTTCCACGTTTCCGGTAACTGGTGACTTCTCCCCAATGTTGAGTTTTTGGCCGATTAAGATTAAGTCCGATGTTAGGCTATTCCACTTTTTAAGGGCTGCTACTGTCACATTGTAACGGTGGGAAATTCCAGATAATGTGTCACCGGAACGAACAGTGTAAACGGAAACTGCCGCAACTTGCTCGTCGTTATCGGTCTTCTTCTTTGAATCATTCTGTTTCGAATCACGATCATTTACTGGTTGTACTTTTTCTGCCTTGGTCGAATCTTCTCCTGACTTCGGAACTGTCACTTTACCACCCTTAGAAACAAGAAGCTGTTTACCTGGATGAATCAAATACGTGTCCAATCCGTTCCAGTTCATCAATTCAGATAACGAAATCTTGTGCCTTGCTGCGATTGCACTTAATGAATCTCCGCGTTTCACGATATAAGTAGATGCAGTAGCAGGTTGTTCAACTTTAACAGGAGTCTTTTCCTTATGTACACGTTCACTCCCACTACCCTCACTCGTCTCAAGTTGTTGATTTGGAAAAATAACATTACCAGAAAGGCCGTTGATAGATTTTAACGCAGCAACACTCGTATTAAACTGATTCGCAATAGCCCATAATGAGTCTCCGCTTTTGACCTTGTAAGTTGCTGCATCTGCTTCTGTTGCTGCAAAGGTTGAAGCGATAAATGCGCCTGCTGTGACGGACATAATGATCCTTTTATTCGCCAATATAATTGCCCCTTTCATCTAATAGTTACGCTCTATTAATCTTCTATTAGTATAGCAGATTTTTCCATATCAATAAGCATTGTAATCTAATTGTAATATAATGGCGACAATTGCAAAATGTCAGACAGGATTAAGCTGATATGAAAAAAATGGAATCATTACTTAAATCTCTCAAAAAAAAATTCACAAATGAGCATTCTATTACGTCAAAATATGTTATAATTTCGTTTATATTATCGATAAAGAAAAAGGTAATCTTCTATATAGTAATAGAATTTATAGAATAAGATAGTAACATGGAATTATATAAAACTTATAACATCATCCGTATTAAAAGGATTTAAATGGAGGTTACACTGAATGGAAGAGACTATATCCCTCAAAGAGATTTTTGAGGTAATTAAAAAGCGGTTATTACTAATCATTTCATTAACAGTAGGAGCTGCATTAATAGCAGCTGTCGTTAGCTATTTCTTTTTGACGCCGACCTATCAATCTAGTTCACAGTTTATTGTTACACAGGACAAACCAGACCCATCAGTCCAGTTTAATTCTAGTGATATCCGGACAAATCTTGAACTTATCAATACGTATAATGTAATTATCAAAAGTCCGCGAATCTTGGAAGATGTTGTACAGGAGTTGAATCTACCATATTCATGGGAAGCACTTAAGTCTAAGATACAAGTAGCAAGTGAAGAGAGTTCTCAGGTTGTTACAGTTACAGCGACAGACGTTGATCCTGAGCGAGCGGTGGAGATAGCAAATACTACAGTTGAAACATTCCAGGAAGAAATTCCGGATATTATGAACGTGGATAATGTTAGTATTCTGGCAGCAGCTGAGCTTACAGAAAATCCAGCCCAGGTTAGTCCTAATCCATTACTAAATATTGCGATTGCAATTGTTCTCGGCTTGATGGTTGGTGTAGGTCTTGCGTTCTTACTTGAATACTTAGATAACACGGTTACAACTGAAGATGACATTGAAAATAAATTGAACATTCCTGTTTTAGGAGTCGTTACGCATATTAATGATGAGGATGTCCGTGATAATAGAACGCCTCAGGCAAATAGGATAAAGCGAGGTGGATTAAATGAGCAGACGAAAAAAACAGTCTAATAGAAATAATAAAGCGAGGCATTTAATAACAAATCTAAATCCTCGATCACCTATATCTGAACAATATCGTACAATCAGAACGAACCTGCAATTTTCCTCAGTAGACAATGATTTGCAGAAAATCCTTGTCACATCATCAGGACCTGGAGAAGGTAAGTCCATGACAACTGCTAACCTGGCAGTTGTGTATGCCCAGCAAGGGAAAAGAGTATTGCTGATTGACACAGATATGCGTAAACCAACACTTCATTATACGTTTCGCTTAGATAATCTATCAGGGCTAAGTAACATACTGGTTGGCGACTCTACGCTTGAAAACGTAATAGTTCCGAGTGAGGTAGAAAATCTGGATTTGATATCCTGTGGACCGATACCTCCAAACCCTTCTGAATTACTAGGGTCAAAAAAGATGGAAAGAATAGTTGACGAAGCGAGTAAGCTTTACGACATTATTTTGTTTGATACACCACCAGTTCTGGCGGTTACAGATGCACAGATTATCGCGAATATTTGTGACGGAACGATCTTAGTAGTTAGAAGTAATCAGACAGAAATGGAAGCGGCACAAAAGGCGATTGAAATTTTAAAGCCAGCGAAAGCTAAATTGCTTGGAACAATATTAAACGATCGTGAAAAAAAGTCATCTAATTATTATTACTATTACGGATCCTAAACTTAATAAAAATACCAACTCCCTGTCAGTCTGGCAGGGAGTTTTTTTCCATTTATACTAGTATTCTCCACGATTCGATTTCTCATTCGACATAATAGTTGGAAAAGTTTAATCAATTTCGCAAATTAATGACTTTTAACCATCAAAAGTGACTTATTAGTGACTTTTTAACATTAAAAAAACTGTTATACTACATTTTGTAGATTAATATACCTAGACATAAACAACTATACATGCAAACGATATTTGTCGCATACCTATATATTAGAATAGATTCAAAAATAAAAGAGGTGACTATCACTATGATTGATATTAATTGCCACATTCTACCTGGGATGGGTGATGGTTCAAAAAGCTTAACGGAAACGTATAAAATGGCTGAAATCGCAGCTCAGCAGGGAATCACGCAGATAATTGCGACTCCACATCATGAGAATGGTGACGATGCTACCTCGGCAGATAACATTTTAGCTGCAGTTGACTATTTAAATAGCAAACTTATTCAAGAGGGAGTTCCGCTAACGATTTTACCAGGGCAGGTAACGAGAGTGTATGGAGAGATTCTGGATGGAATCCAATCTGGAGAGGTACTTCCCTTAAACAAAACATCGGAATATATTTTAATTGATTTACCAAAGGGGCATGTACCAAGTTATCTGACACAGCTGCAGTTTGATATGCAGATTGCTGGATACAAACCAATCATTGCTCATCCGGAGCGAAATCAGGAACTATTCGATAACCCTGATAAACTCTATCGCATGGTGAAGAATGGTGCGCTCATACAAATCACTGCTGCAAGTTTAGTAGGTAAGACAGGGAAAAAGGTTCAGAAATTTGTACATCAAATGATAGAAGCAAATCTAGTTCACTTTATCGCATCTGAAGCGCAGGCCTGGAATAAAAGGTCATTTTTTATGAAGGAAGCATCTGATATTGTCAGAAGTGAATATGGGAACGCTACACTCCATCAATTCATTGAAAATGGCCAATGTGTGATTGATAATCTTACCATAGCACAAGGCCAGCCAGAACGGATCAAGACAAAAAAAGGATTTCGGATATTTGGTTAATGCATATATACTGACGGGGGAGCTAATTCTTCATAAATTAGCTCCCTTTTCTGTGTCCTTTCTATGTTTCTAGTATATTTCTGGTCACAAGTCTGATATAATTTGTCAAAAGATAAGACAGATTGACTTACTAATTAGGAAGTGAAAACATGATTGATATTCATTGTCATATACTACCTGGAATTGATGATGGAGCACAAACTGAATCGGATAGTATTGCAATGGCATATGCTGCTGTTGAACAAGGTATCCATACGATTATAGCGACGCCGCATCACATGAACGGGAAGTATGAAAATAAAAAACAGGAAATTCTTACACATGTAAATGTGCTGAATAGTCTACTGCAATCAAAACAGATTCCCTTAACAATTCTGCCAGGGCAAGAAGTACGAATGAATGGTGAGATGATTGATGAGCTTGAAACGGAAGTAATTCTGCCTCTAAATCACACGAACTATGTGTTTGTGGAATTCCCCTCTGGACATGTTCCGCGTTATGCAAAACAAATGCTTTTTGACATTCAGGTTGCAGGTTATACACCAGTCATTGTGCACCCTGAACGTAATCGAGAAATAGTTGAGCATCCATCGAGGCTATATGAGTTTGTTCATAAAGGCGCATTGACACAGATCACCGCTGGAAGCTTGACTGGACATTTCGGTAAAAATATCCAGAAATTTTCCCATGAGCTTGTTGAGGCGAACCTAACTCATTTTATTGCATCTGATGCACATAACACGACGACTCGTGGTTTCTTAATGCAGGATGCTTACATGGAATTAAAAAATGAGCACGGAGTAGAAGCTCGTTACATGTTTATGGAGAATACGCAGTTGCTAGTCGAAGGTAGAATGGTAAACCGAGATGAGCCATCAATGATCAAGAAAAAGAAGTTCCTCGGTATCTTTTAATAAGGCAGTTTTCTAATAGATTGTTGTTTATAACGTAAAAATCTATTAGCTACGACGCTATTTACCGCTACGGAAATACACTTCGCTTTCCGCGGGAGGCTGGTGAGCCTCCTCGTGCTACGCACTGTGGGGTCTCACCTATGCCTTTCCTCCCGCAGGAGTCTTCGTGTATTTCCTTCGCTAGCGTCGTACGAAACAAACAAGCTTCGTGATAAAACAACTTTATACTGATTGATTGAAGCGTAGGGCAGTCGACTCCTGCGGGAACAGCGCGAGTCTGAAGACCCCGGAAGAAGCGCACTTTGCTTCTGAGGAGGCTGAAGCCGTGCCCGCGGAAAGCGACTGCCCGTAGCGGAAATCAGTATAGCAGTTACGTCGCGGTTTGTAACTACAACTACTAGAATTAAACAGCAACAAAACGAAAAGAACCTTTAATAAAAAATAGATGGTGCTTACGCAAGTACTCTAGCTTCTCAGAATGCAAGTCACTTTCCTTCTCGAAACAGGAAATAGTCAGGCTGTTCTCGGGTAAACTAAAGTACTTGCTGTTTCTTTACATGTTATAAATTATCTAATAAATGACAGGTTAATCAGGATGAAGAAGGGGAGGGTATACGCTATGATAGAAGTAATCTTGGTGGAGGGTCAGCGGCTGCTGCGCGAAGGAATTAAAGGTTTAATAGACCAGGAAGAAGATATGAGTGTCATTGGTATGG
Organism: Virgibacillus sp. DJP39; assembly: GCF_049310925.1. Lineage (NCBI taxonomy): Bacteria > Bacillati > Bacillota > Bacilli > Caryophanales > Bacillaceae > Virgibacillus > Virgibacillus sp. DJP39. The sequence continues at coordinate 31,477 of NZ_JBMERP010000011.1, forward strand.
CTGATACAGGAGAAGAGTCCCTACGATTAATCGAAGAAAAGCAACCAGATATAGTTCTGATGGATATCCATATGCGTAATATTGATGGGATTAAGGGAACAATCTATTTGAAAGAAAAGTTTCCTGCTATCAAAGTAATCTTTATCACTTCTTTTTCTGATGAAGATCTGATTGTTTCTGGTTTAAATGCAGGGGCAGATGGGTTCTTATTTAAAGACTTAAACGCAAAGAAACTTATCCAGTTAATCAGGGATGCCTATAACGGTGAAATGGTTCTCTCAGGTGAAGTTGCCAGAATTCTAGCGAGAAAGATAAGAGATTCACAATTCAGTCAGAAACAAGTGTTGGGCAGGAAGCTTGATAATCGCTGTATTTATTTATCTGAACGGGAACTGGACATAGCTAATTTAATGATGGAAGGGAAATCCAATAAAATAATTGCCCAGCATTTGTTTTTAAGTGAAGGAACGGTAAAGAATTATATCAGTGAATTATACAACAAAATGAATATCCGAAGCAGATCAAAGGTGATTGATTATTTTCGCGGGTTAACAAGCAGTGATGAGCATTCCTGAATCAGCAGTAATCATTATAATATGACATTTAATAGCATAAGTCACTTCAAACATGACATAGATGTTTTTAAAAATTTGTCGTTAATTGTATGAGGAATAACGTGCACTTGACTCTATGGGAAGGCGTAATAATAGTTATGATTAAAATTTTTTGTTATAACAAGTCGACTTTCATCCAATCTATTATCCCAGTCATTAATTACCAGGAAGATATGATTATTACCGAACAATCCTTCCGTGATGGCCATGATTCGAACCTTCTTTTATTGGACATTGATTCTTTTGGTGTTGAAGAAATTTTGGAAAGAATAGTATACTTTCATAAAACTTTTCCTGGAGTTAGTATAATTATTGTTACAAACGATTATCTGAATTCCATTTATTTTACCTTGTTTGAGGCTGGCGTTGATCAAGTGCTGTCAAAATCAAGCGAAACATTAATCGATTCAATCAGTTACACAACTAAGCAGAACAACAATAGTGGCATGCTTAAACAAAAAGCCGAATTTCATGTCGAAGTGGAAAAGTTAAAGATGAATGCAATTAAACGGTTTTCTATTAAACTTGAACAAGCTGGTATTCATTTAAGCGATCGAGAAGCAGAAGTTGCATTTTTTATTCGGTTTGATTTAAAAAATAGACAAATCGCGGAAAAGCTTAACCTAGGTAAAGGCACGATAAACGTCCATATTAGCAATATATATAGTAGGATTGGCAACAAGAACAGAAAGAATGCAATTGATTTATTCAGAGGAATATTCCCATTAGCAGAAAGTAGCAAATCATATGCTGGCAAGAACTGGGTAAATGCTAGAATAAGTCAAGCTCTTAAGTAGCTGTGTAATTGGCTTGAAGCGGAATGATTTCTGCCTATTGTGTCAGTTAAATTACGGTTTGTAATATGATTTTAACGTGACCACGTATAAACTAAATGTGTATAATATAAGTTAAATTGTAGGTAAATGTTAGAAAAAGGGTATTAAGTGTTACATTTTTCGACAAGATATGAGAAAATAAATATACAATATATAAATGAACTAGAACACTAGAGAATGATTGGTTAGTCATCGGATTGGTAGTCATTCCCTAGTGTTTTATTTGACTATGTAAGAAAGGAGTTGACACCGTGACGTACCACACCAGATTGTCCTTATTAGTTATCATGGATTCTATCATAGTAAGTACAGCTATATTTATTGCTTCATGGATTGTTTACCCAAATATTCCAGACATGGCAATGCTTACCTTGGTAATCAGTTCACTAGCATTACTAGTATTTCATCATTTATTTGCAATATTATACCATTTATATAATAAAGTGTGGTCATATGCTAGTGTTGGAGAGTTAATGGCTATTGTAAAAGCAATTACTTTTTCTATTATAGCAGCTGGAATTGTTCAATATTTAGTAAATGACTTCGCAATCTTTAAACGAGCGTTACTTGTTACCTGGATGTTACATATCATTCTGATCGGTGGGTCGCGTTTCGTTTGGCGTGTATTCCGTGATTTGTATATGAACAACGGTGATAACAAAAAGCGGACATTGATTATTGGTGCTGGATCAGCCGGTGCAATGATCGCAAGGCAATTGAAGAATGAAAACAACTCAGAACTTTTGCCAATAGCATTTATCGATGATGATCATCACAAGCAGAAAATGCAATTATATAATTTGCCTGTTCTTGGCGGGGCGAAGGATATCGAAACAGTAGTTAAAAATCATAGTATCGAGCATATCGTTATTGCGATTCCATCCTTACAAAACGGTGCTTTAAACAAGCTTGTCGCAGAATGTAATAAAACATCGGCGAAAGTGCAGATGATTCCTAAACTTGAAGACTTAATGACTGGTAAAGTGTCTGTCAGCAATCTGAAAAGTGTCGAAGTAGAAGATTTACTTGGACGAGAGCCTGTAGAGCTTGATATTGATAGGATATCTGATTACGTGACTAACCAGACAGTGCTAGTAACCGGTGCGGGAGGATCAATTGGATCAGAATTATGTCGCCAGTTAATGCGGTTTACACCATCGAAAATTGTACTAGTTGGGCATGGTGAATTCAGTATTTATACGATTGATATGGAACTGCGTGAAAAATATGGTGCAGTAAATGTTGAGATTTTTCCGGTTATTGGTGATGTACAGGACCGCAAGCGGATGTTTGAGGTTATTGAAAAACATAAACCTACTATTATCTATCACGCTGCAGCGCATAAACATGTGCCGTTGATGGAGTATAATCCACACGAAGCGGTTAAGAACAATATCGTTGGTACGAAAAATGTTGCAGAAGCAGCTGATACATATGGTGTACATACATTTGTACTTGTCTCATCTGATAAAGCAGTTAATCCAACAAATGTCATGGGTGCTACAAAACGAGTAGCTGAGATGGTTATCCAGGACTTAAACCCACGCAGTAAGACAAACTTTGTTGCTGTACGATTTGGTAATGTATTAGGAAGTCGTGGCAGTGTTATTCCGTTGTTTAAAAAACAAATCAAAAACGGCGGTCCGATTACAATTACCGACCCGGCAATGACGCGCTACTTCATGACGATTCCAGAAGCATCACGATTAGTGATCCAAGCCGGTACACTTGCCAAAGGTGGCGAAATCTTTGTGCTTGATATGGGTGAGCCAGTTAAGATTGTTGACTTGGCTAAGAATCTAATTAAACTGTCAGGTTATACCGAGGACGAAATTCCGATTAAGTCTACAGGAATTAGACCTGGTGAAAAGATGTTTGAGGAATTGCTTGGCGAGGGTGAAGTGCTGCCTGGGGAAGTTTATGAAAAGATTTATGTTGGACGAACTGTTGAGGTTGACCCAGAATTGCTTCTTTACTTGATTGGTAGGTTTGAAGCGTACTCTTTAGTAGAGCTTAAAGATGAGTTGATGAAGATTGTTTATATGGAGAAGACGATGTTGGCGGTGAACGGTAGTTAGTTGAGCTTCCTTGGCTTTGTCTTCTTAAGGTGCCTGGCGGCACTTGACGTAGTCTCTAGTTATGGAAAAAATCAAGTGTCTGTCATCCGGAACGTGGGCTTCCCACTAGATGTACGTACCGTACATATCTACAAAGGAGTGTATTCATATGAAAACTATAAAAAAAGCAATTATACCAGCAGCTGGGTTAGGTACTAGATTCCTACCGGCTACTAAAGCAATGCCGAAAGAAATGCTGCCGATTGTCGATAAACCTACGATTCAATATATCGTTGAAGAAGCGATTGAATCAGGTATTGAAGATATTATTATTGTAACTGGTAAAGGGAAACGTGCGATTGAAGATCATTTTGACCATAACTTCGAATTAGAAGATAATCTGTTAAAAAAAGAAAAGTTTGATCTGTTAAATAAAATAAACCATCCGTCAAATGTGGATATTCATTACATACGACAAAAAGAGCCCAAAGGACTCGGTCATGCCGTGTGGTGTGCCAGAAAGTTTATTGGCAATGAGCCATTTGCCGTACTTTTGGGTGATGATATTGTTAAGGCGGAAAAGCCGTGTTTGAGACAGTTAATTGAGCAGTTTGAAGATGCTCAATGTTCGATTGTCGGTGTACAAAAGGTTCCTGATGAGGAAACACATCGTTATGGAATAGTTGATCCAAGTTCGAATGAAGGTCGCCGCTACCAAGTACAAAACTTTGTTGAAAAACCTAAACAAGGAACAGCGCCTTCTAACTTAGCTATTATGGGGCGGTATATTTTTACGCCTGAAATATTTTCGTTTTTAGATAAGCAAGAAGTAGGCGCAGGTGGAGAGATCCAGTTGACTGATGCGATTCAACAGTTAAACGAGTTACAAAATGTGTATGCTTATGATTTTGAAGGCAAGCGGTATGATGTTGGTGAGAAGCTAGGGTTTGTGAAGACTACGATTGATATGGCGTTGGATAATGATGAGATTAAAGATGAGCTTTTTGACTATATTTTGCAAAAGGCTGAGGAAGGTAAGTTGAGAGTTTAGGTGTTGGTTGGCTGGTGCCTTTCGGCACTTGGTTGGGGTGAGAGTGTTTTGTGTTTGGTAAGTGAGTGCTCTTTATGGAGCCTTGCGGCTCTATACGACGATGAACAGATACTTACATTTTCTTTTTCTACCCAAATTGTTAGTTAAAAGTGAAATATTTTTCTAATGTGGTGATGTATCCTGACCTTTATCAATGGATGTACTCGGTTGTGCTGTGGGTTTAACTAAGTTGAACCTTAGACGCTTGTCGTCAGTGGTGTGGTGTGAGGTGGGGTTAAATGCCCTGTGAATTTTTGTTTTTATGATTAGTGAGATATGTATGTGGTTAGAAGTTGAGCAGAGTTTGGAGTTTTTTAGTAAAGCACCCAGGCAGTTTACAGTTGTGGTTTTAAGTATGTTGTTGAAATAAAACATTCTGTTTTCTGGAAGGTGAGTCTAATAATGAAAAAGTCTTTGAATAGGAAATTTAAAAATCGTTTTGACCAAAAAGGTTTTACCTTGATTGAACTGCTTGCTGTGTTAGCTATTTTAGGTATTATTCTGTTAATAGCTGTACCGACTGTAGCATCTAGTATAGCTAAGGCTAATAGAGAAGTATGTAATGCTAATGTTGTAGAGTTAGAGAGGTTTTATGAAATGCATTTAGATTTGGAGAGCTTGGAACATACGGATGTATTGTTTACCAGTTTTGCAAGAGAGTTTGATGAAACGATTTGTCCTGAAGATGGTAGGATCTCTTATGTTGATGGGGATGTTCATTGTAGTATTCATTCACATGGTGAGGTTGAGGAAGATGTTGGTGGAGTCCCGTTTTTGTGAGAGGGTTGTTGTTGGCGGTTGAATGATGAGGTGGAACTGACTATCGTGGTTAGATTGAACGCTAGAAACCTTGCAGAATAAGGATTTGAGACGTTTTTAGTGAGAATTATAGATTGATTGAATGGTATATATAGTAGGAAGAAACTCGGTTCAGGGTAATAAATGCAAGAATATCTATTTCGTATTTGGTTAGTAGATTGAATAGATATTACGAGGTGCGTATGCTTTATAGATGATATTTAGAGGGTTAGTAGTTGGTTGGATAAGATTTAATATCCAATTAAGTCCTAACCACCTAAAGAATTGACTTAACAGAGGAAGGAAGTTTTAAAGATGGAGTCGACAAAAGTGAGTGAAAGAATATTCCTCTCATCACCGCACATGAGTGATGAGGGTTTTGAAATGGAATATGTAAAGGAAGCTTTTAATACGAATTGGATTGCTCCTCTCGGTGAAAACGTGAATGAATTTGAAAAAGAACTAGCGGCTAAAGTTGGTTCTAAGGCTGCTGCGGCACTTTCTTCTGGTACTGGTGCCCTCCACTTAGCATTAAGGGCAGCGGGAGTTGATGAAGGAGATGTTGTTTTCTGTCCGACACTAACTTTTTCTGCTACAGCCAACCCGATAATCTATCAAAATGCTAATCCTGTTTTTATAGATAGTGATTATGAAACTTGGAACATGTGTCCTAAAGCCTTAGAAGAAGCTTTTAAGAAATATCCTGATGTAAAGGCAGTAATTGTTGTTCACCTTTATGGTCTATCAGCGGATATGGATAAGATTATGGATATTTGTAAGAAACATAATGTAACGGTTATAGAAGACGCAGCTGAATCTTTAGGTGCTTACTATAAAGGACAACACACGGGAAGCTTTGGAGATTATGGTATCTTCTCTTTTAATGGGAACAAAATAATCACCACATCAGGTGGTGGAATGCTAGTTTCCAATAATGAAGAAAGAGTTGCTAAGGCGAGGTTTTGGGCAACACAGTCTAGGGATTCAGCCAGGCATTATCAGCATAGCGAATTAGGGTTTAATTATCGTATGAGTAATGTTGTTGCTGGTATTGGTAGAGGACAGCTTAAGGTGTTAGAACAAAGAGTTGAGAAGAAGAAGTTTATTTTTGAGTTTTACAAAAAGGAACTTGGTGGGCTTGAAGGTGTTGAGTTCATGCCTGTCAATGATTGGGATGAGCCGAATTATTGGTTAAGCTCAATGACTTTAAATAGCTTTGTTAAACCGATTGATATTTTTGAAACTCTTGAGAAAGAAAATATTGAATCCAGACCAGTTTGGAAGCCGATGCATATGCAGCCTTACTTTGAGGAGTATGATTTTGTTGGAACGGACGTGTCGGAGAAGTTGTTTGAGAATGGTGTATGTTTGCCGTCTGATACGAAGATGACGGATGAGGATTTGGAGAGAGTTGTAGAGATTATTAAAGGGTTGTGGAGATAAATGCAGACCGAGTTAAATACAAATATGAAACCAGAATTACAGCTGCGAAATAATGGCGGTCTTTATAGCAGATATTTTAAAAGAACCCTGGATTTTATACTTTCATTACTAGCGCTAATTATTTTGTCTCCCCTTTTGATAATTGTAGTTGTATTGATTAAGTTGGATTCGAAAGGTCCTATTTTATTTACTCAAGAAAGGCCTGGTAAAGGTAAAAAAATATTTAAAGTCTATAAATTTCGAACCATGGTACAGGGTGCTGTTAAACATCAAAAAGTAGGGGTTGAAGTAAAAACAAATGATAATAGAATAACTCCTTTAGGTAAGTTTCTAAGAAGGTTTAAAATAGATGAATTAGCTCAATTATTTAATATCCTAAAGGGTGATATGTCAATTGTAGGTCCTAGACCGACACTACCAGACTACGTTAAACAATATAAAAATTGGGAATTGAAACGATTTTATGTTAGACCAGGGTTAACTGGTTTAGCTCAGATCAATGGTAATATTTATTTAGAGCGCACAGAAAAAAGCACCTATGATATAAGGTATTTGGAGAAAATTAGTTTTGTTACGGATGTAAAAATAATACTTAAGACTATAGCAATCGTGGTAATCGGTGAAGATAAGTTTGTTAAAAAGTAAAAAATTAAGACAAGGTAGGTGAGCAGAATGTACAAGACAGTATTTATTGGATCTGTTATTTCTAGTAAGGTTGCTTTAGAAACACTAATAGAAAGTAATGTGAAAGTGGATTTAGTTTGCTCTCTTGATGAAGAAGTGTCAAAAAATGTTTCAGATTACTATCCACTGCATGAGATAGCTGCAGAGTATGACATTCCCTTTTTAAAGTTTAAAAAAATAAATAGTCCAGAAATTCTAAAAGAAATTGAAAAAGTTGAACCTGATTTCATCTATGTAATAGGGATTTCTCAAATACTGTCAAATGAACTTCTTGATATGGCTAACAAATATTTGATTGGCTTTCACCCCACACCACTACCAAAACATAGGGGGAGAGCTGCTATACCTTGGCAAATTATATTAGGAGAACGTGAATCAAAAGTTTCTTTATTTAAACTTGATCAGGATATGGATTCGGGAGATATTATAAATCAATATCCGTATTCAATTGAAGCAACTGACTATGCTATGGATGTTTATAATAAAATATGTAAAGCAATGAGTGAAGCTATCAAAGAAAGTGTTGAAAGTATTTATACTGATTCAATTAAACTTATAAAGCAAAATCATGAAGAGGCTACATTTTTATTAATCAGAAGACCCGAAGATGGAGAGATTAATTGGAATCTCCCAGGTAAAGATATTGAGACTCTTATTCGTGCTACAAGCACTCCTTATCCAGGCGCCTTTTCACATTATAAAAAACAAAAAGTGGTGTTCTGGAAAGCCCATTTAGAAACTAGTCAAAAATATATAGGTATACCAGGGCAAATCGCTTGGGAAAAAGATTCTGGTGAAATTGGAATTATAACAGTAGATTCGTTATTAGTCGTAACTGACTATGAAATCTATAACAATACTAGCCCTTTTATTGTAGGGCATAAATTTGTTTAATAGGGTGGTATGAATATGAATGTTTTAGTGATCGCTCCACATGCAGATGATGAGATATTAGGTGTTGGGGGAACTATAGCTAAGTATATAGATGAGGGACATGATGTGTACGTATGCGTTGTAACAAGTGGACATAAGTCTATGTTTCCCAAAATTGTACTTGAAAAGTTACGGAATGAAGCAATAGATGCCCATAAATTTCTAGGAATCAAAGATACACTTTTCTTAGAATTCCCAGCTGTTATGCTAAGCGAAATTCCTAAACATGAAATTAATGCGAAAATTAATATAGTCATAGATGAAATTAAACCTGAGGTTGTTTTTATTCCTCACTTTGGAGATATGCACCTTGATCATTATATAGTCTCTCAATCAACAATGGTTGGAGTAAGGCCAAAAAAAGAAAATAAAATTTTAGAAGTATATTCTTATGAAACGTTATCAGAGACGGAGTGGAACGTTCCACATGTGAGTAATGTATTTATACCCAATACATTTATTGATATAAGTAATTATCTAGACAAAAAGGTTGAAGCTATGGGTTACTTTACTACTCAATTAACAGATTTTCCGCATCCCCGATCAATTGAAGCTATTAGATCCTTAGCAAAATTAAGAGGTTCAACTGTTGGAGTAAGTGCAGCAGAAGCATTTTGTTTGGTTAGAGGGATTGTTAGATGAAGAGAATCGGAAACCCTCGAAAGGAAAAGCTTCTTATAATTGGCGCTAGTGGACATGGAAAAGTTGTTGCCGATATTGCACTGAAGATGAATAAATGGACGGGTATTGTTTTTTTAGATGATGACGAAAGTATCACATCATCAATAAATTTAGAGGTCATTGGTAAAACAGTTGATGCTTTTAAGTATTTAGATGAATGTGACATATTTGTAGGTATTGGTAATAATGCGACTCGTAAAAAAATTCATATGAATCTTGAGACTCAAGGTGCAACTATTGCTACCTTAATACATCCGACTGCTGTTATAGGCGAACAAGTTGAGTTGAATTATGGGACTGTAGTTATGGCAGGAGTAGTTATTAATTGTTCTACTAGAGTTGGCAAGGGGTGCATTATTAATACAGGTGCTACCTTAGACCATGATAATTTAATTGAAGATTTCGTCCATGTATCTCCAGGTGCACATTTAGCTGGAACGGTGAATGTAGGAAATGGGTCATGGTTAGGTATTGGGAGCATTATAAGTAATAATGTTAAGATTCCCAGTTGCACCAAAATCGGTGCTGGTGCAGTCGTGCTTAGAGACATAGATGAACCTGGAACCTATATAGGTGTCCCTGCGAGAAAAATGAACTTATAACTAAATATAAAATCAGTGATGTAACTGAGGTGTTGATAACTTGAAGAAAAAAATATGGTTATGGAATCATTATGCAACGGATATGTACCAAAATCAAGGAGGCCGGCACTATTGGTTTGCGGATAACATGATAAAGCAAGGTTATCAGGTGACAATATTTTGTGCTAGCACATATCACAATAAAGTAGAATATATAGACACTGGTTCGAAGAAGTACACTACAGACACAGTTGATAATATACCGTTTGTTTTTGTGAAAACGACCCCCGCTCTGGGGAATGGAATTGATAGAGTTAAGAATATGGGCTGGTTTTATTTAAATTTATTTTCAGTCGCAAAAGAATATGTAAAACAGAATGGTAAGCCAGATTTGATTCTTGCTTCAAGTGTACATCCCCTTACAATGGTGGCGGGAATACAAATAGCAAAAAAACTGGGTGTTCCATGTATTTGCGAGGTACGCGATCTATGGCCTGAAACTATCTTTAAAGGTGGTAAAATTAAAGAACATAGTGCCTTTGGTAAAACACTAACAATTGGAGAGCATTGGATTTATAAAAAGGCTAATGCTCTAGTCTTTACCAAAGAAGGGGATACTGACCACATTAAAGAAAAAAAATGGGATACCGTTCAAGGTGGGAGTATTGACTTGACAAAATGTCATTATATCAATAATGGTATAGACTTAGAAGCTTTTAAAAAAGCTGTAACAGAAAATATTTTAGATGACCCAGAGTTGAATGATAAAAAGTTTAATGTAGTATATGCTGGAGCACTTCGTCCGATAAATAATGTTGAAAATATTATTGAAACTGCAGTTATATTGAAAGATAGACCAGATATACAATTCTTAATTTATGGGGATGGGAATCAAAAGGAAATTCTAGAAAAAAAAATAATAAATGAAGGACTAACCAATGTCAAGATGAAGGGTTATGTGAATAAACGATATATTCCTTATATCTTAAGTAAATCGTCTGTGAATTTACTTAATTACTCTCATACTCAATACAATTGGGCAAGGGGCAATAGTTCCAATAAATTATTCGAATATATGGCATCAGGTAAACCTATTATATCAACTGTTAAAATGGGGTATTCAATAATTGATAAATATAAATGCGGGGTCGAGTTAAAAAAGAATACTTCCCAAGAGATGGCTAATGCAATTTTAAGTATAAAAAATATGGATGTAACAAGGTATGACGAGATGGGACAGAATTCCCGAAACGGTGCGAAGGATTTTGATTTTAAAATTTTAACCAAGAAATTAATTGGTGTTATTGATAGCGTTAATTAACCATAGAAAATGGGGTATTGTGATGATTAAATCTTTAATAACTGAATATGGGTTGCCATGGGTTTTTAACCGCTCACTCTATTCAGCAAAGCTGAAGATGATGAGAGCAATACCAAATAGCGACAAAATGTTCGATAAGAATGTTCATGTAAAGAGATTAGATATCTTCAACCTAAATGTAGAGCGTATTGAAGGTTTTTTAAATAAATTATCTACTGAAAAAAAAACTGAAATCGTATCGATTGCTAATAATGCACTCGAAGGTAAGATAATGGGTTTTTCATCAATTCAACTTGACTATCGAAACCCCATTAAATGGCATTATAGTCCTATTACAAAAGAGGAAGTAGATAGTAACTTAAAATGGTATCAGATCCCAGACTTCGATCCTAAGCGAGGAGATATTAAGGCCATCTGGGAAGTATCAAGGTTTACGCATTTTTTCTATTTTGTTAGAGCATATATGATTACAAAAGATAGAAAGTATTTTGACGCTTTTTCTAGTCAACTGAATAGGTGGTTACTGGAAAATCATTATCCTTACGGTCCCAATTATAAATGTGGCCAAGAAGCGACACTACGAATGATTAATGTATTGATGGCATATTCCACATTTAAATCGTATGGATTGATAACATCAAAAGATGAGGAAAACGTACAGCAACTTGTAGAAGGTAGTTATAAAAAAGTATTATCAAATTTTTTCTACGCACACAAGTGTATTAAGAATAATCATACTCTTTCAGAAATAACAGGACTTATAATCGGAGCTTGGTCTTGTAAAGATGAAAGAGGGTTAAAAAAAGCATATGCTTTGCTTGATAAAGAAATCCAAAAACAGTTCCTTCCAGATGGAGGATATATACAGTACTCTTTTAATTATCAAAGATTCGCCCTTCAACTTATGGAGCTGGTCATAAAAATAAGTGAAAGAACTAATATTGCTATTTCAGAACAAAGTATGAAATTAATAAAAAACAGTGCATACTTAATATATCAAATGCAAGACGAAACGGGAAATGTACCTAATTATGGTTCAAATGATGGTGCGTTGATTTTTCCGGTTACATCTTGTGGATATAGAGACTTTAGGCCAGTAGTAAATACGATATTAACATTAATTGATAGCAAGAGAGTATTTGAACCAGGAGAGTATGATGAAGAGCTAATGTGGTTTGGGAATGTGGGGTTGGATCATATTCCCATTTCATTAATTGAAAAAAAACATTCATCGTTTAGCGAATCAGGTTTTTATTCTTTGCGACATAATGCTGGCTTTTTAATGACGGTCTTACAAGATTATAAAACTCGTCCAGCTCAGATGGACCAGCATCACATTGATTTATGGCATAAGGGTATAAATGTTTTTTGTGATAGCGGTACTTACTCATATGCAAATGATATTGGCAAGAAGATGGCACTAACATCAGCCCATAACACTGTAAAGATTCAAGGAAAAGAACAGATGAAAAAGCACGGACCATTTTTGATCTATGATTGGACAAAACGTGTAAATGTAAAACATTCGGATGGTAGCTTTAAAGGCACGATGACCTCCCAAAACGGTTATCAACATACCAGAAGGATAACAAAAAATAGTAGTGGATACTTGGTCATAGATGAAGTTATTGGCGATGGAGAATACTGCGATTTCAATTTTCACACACCTTGTGAAGTGAAAAAAGTTGCAACAGGGTTTGAATTGTACTATAAGGATCAAATCATATGTAACGTAAAAACTGATGGGGAAATAACAGTCAGTAAAGTCTATAGAAGTTTGTATTACTTAAAAAAAGAGGCAATTAATTGTGTATCTATTAGAGTATATATGGCTAGAAATAAGTGCAGTATGAAGTTTAATTTAGAGCTAATAGGAAGGTAGGATTTATATGATAAATATTATTGGACTTGGATATATAGGTTTACCCACAGCTCTTATGTTTGCGAAAAGTGGAATTAAAGTAGTAGGAACTGATTACAATGCAAATCTTGTAAGTTCATTAATAGAAGGCAAACTTCCATTTGAAGAAGAGGGACTAGAAGAACTATTTCAAGAAGCTCGTTCTAATGAAATTGAATTTACAACAGAATATCAAAAGACACATACTTATATTCTTGCAGTACCAACACCCTATATAAAAGAAAGTAAGAAACTCGATCCGAAGTATGTTATTTCAGCATTAAATAGTGTGCTGGATGTTTGTGATAAAGGTGCAGTAATAATTATTGAATCAACTATTTCACCTGGCACTATCGATAAATATATTCGTCCCGCAATAGAAAGAAAAGGCTATGTTATAGGTGAAGATATACATTTGTTACATGCTCCTGAAAGGATTATTCCTGGGAATATGGTTTATGAACTTGAATATAATTCAAGAACCATTGGTACAGATAACCAAGAAATAGGTGAGAAAGTTAAAGGGCTGTATACAAATTTTTGTAAAGAAGAAATTGTTGTAACGGATATAAGATCTGCGGAAATGTCTAAGGTTGTAGAGAATACTTATAGGGATATTAATATTGCATTTGCAAACGAATTGGCTAAAATTTGTCATACAGATAATATGAATGTTTATGAGATTATTAGAATTGCCAATATGCATCCAAGAGTTAATATAATGCAACCCGGGCCAGGTGTTGGTGGTCATTGTATTTCAGTAGACCCGTGGTTTTTGGTTGGAGATTACCCAGACTTAACTAATCTTATTTTGACAGCACGAAAAATTAATGATTCTATGCCTAGACATGTACTAGGACGAATTAGAGATATTATGAGAGAACACGGTATTAAGGATATTTCAAAAGTTGGACTATATGGATTAACGTATAAAGAAAATGTGGATGATACAAGAGAGAGCCCTACACTTCAGTTGTTGGAAAGAATGGACGAACACTTAGCGTTTGGCGTTAAAGTATTTGATCCACTAGTTAAAGAAAGAATCGTAGATCATCAGTTTATGAATTTTGACGATTTTATAAATGAAATAGAAATAGTCGTTGTCATGGTAGGGCATGACCATATTAAAAATAACATGGATTCCATAAAAGACAAGCATGTTCTTGATACAAAAAACATTTGTACTATTGTTGATGATGTTTATAACTTGTAGAAAAAAAGCAGGTAGTTACATTTGGAGAAAGGGGTCAGAGAATGAAACAATTATTTTTAATGGTAAAAGATGGATCTGTTAAATTGATAGATACTCCTCCACCAACTATAAAGGATAATCACGTACTGGTTGAAACCCATTATTCAGTTATTAGTGCAGGTACAGAAAGAGGACTTAAATCTTTTGGCGGTAAAAATTTAATTCAAAAAGCATTGGATCGGCCTGATCAAGTTAAAAAGGTTACAGAAAAGATGTTCACTGATGGAATTTTGACCACAGTTGATGCAGCTTTCACCCGACTTAATGAACCTATGCCAATGGGGTATTCGGCTGTAGGGAAGGTTATAGCTTGTGGGCGCGATGTGACAGAAGTTGAAGCGGGAGATATAGTTGCTATGGCGGGTCAAGCTTATCATAGTGAAGTTAACCGAGTTAACAAGAACCTTATAGCAAAAATACCAAACGAATTTACTGAATACCGACAGGGGGCTTTATGCGCTTTGGGTGGTATAGCATTACAAGGAATTCATCAGGCGCAAATTGTTCCGGGAGAGACGGTTGCTGTAGTTGGACTTGGACTCGTAGGGCATATCACTGCTCGAATACTAGATGCATATGGCTGTGATGTAATTGGTTATGATGTTGTTGATAAGTCACTTCCTGAAACTAATCTCAAAGCATTTGTGAATTCAAATGATGAAAATGCAGAAGAAATCACAAAATCTCTTACAAAGGGTAGAGGCGTTGATAAGGTTATCATAACTGCTGCTACAAATAGTAATGCACCTATGGACTTAGCTGCTGCGATTACGCGCGATAGAGGAACTATTTGTATGATTGGTGTAACACAAATGAATATAGATAGACGACCATATTACGAAAAAGAACTAAATTTCACCATCGCACGTTCTTATGGCCCAGGGAGATATGACTCCAATTATGAAGAAAAAGGTATAGATTACCCGATAGGACATGTACGTTTCACAGAAGGACGCAATATCGAGGAGTTTATCCGATTAATTGTAGAAAATAGGATAGATTTATCAGACTTAATCACTCATGAAATAGCATTTGAAAAAGCTGATGAGGCTTATGAAATGATAACAACTAATAAAAAAAGTGAAAGATATATTGGAATTCTATTAAAGTACACTGAGAATGAATCTAAATGGAAAAAAACTGAGTATAGTCCTAAGAAAGCAATGGATAAAGAACAAATTGCTGTTGGGTTAATTGGTGCCGGTAACTTTTCCAAGAATACACTGTTACCAATAATGAAAGATACTGGTCATTATCATTTGAAAGCTTTAGCAACTACAGGAGGCGTAGGAGCAGCACAGGCTAAGCAGGTATTCCCATTCGAATATGTAACTAACGATTACTCTGAATTACTAACTGATGATGAAATTGATTTGATTGTAGTTTCCACTCAGCATAATAGTCACGCTAAGTTTATTATAGAAGCTCTTGAAGCGGGGAAGCATGTTTATTGTGAAAAACCTCTTTGTCTAACTATAGAGGAACTAGATAAGATTGAGGCTTCTTATAAAACTTCAAAAGGTGAATTATTCTGTGGTATGAATCGTAGACATGCACCTCTTATCAAACAAATAAAGAAAAATCTTTCAACTGATAAAATTCCTGCAGTTTATAATTATATTTGTAATGCTGGACATATTCCAGAAGATCACTGGACCCAGGATGAAAGAGTAGGAGGGGGAAGAATAATCGGAGAAGCGTGTCATTTTATTGATGTTATTCAATATTTAGATGCGAGTGAATTATTATCGTTAAACGTCTCTTTTGCTCAAAATGAAGCCTACTCAAAGAAAGACAATGCAATAATAACATTAAAGTTTAAATCCGGAGCCATTGGTAATATTATATATACTTCAATGGGTTCAAAAAAGTATCCAAAAGAGCAGCTTAGGGTATTTTCTAATGGTTTAGTTTGTGAAATGGATAATTATATTAGAATGAATCAATATGGAAGTAATAAGAAGATGAAAGTGAAGCTTAGGCAGGATAAAGGCATAAAAGATGAATATGAGCATATTTTTAATGTGATTAAGGGAGAAATGAAAAACACCTCAATCCAAGATGCATTTATTAACCATAGGTTGTTGATTAAAAATATATAGTTGTTCAAAAAATACTGTATAAAGAGAAAATCGTAAGCAGAAAAACCTATACAGATTCTATTTATTGTCTTTATTATTAGTCTAGCATTTTTGTGATACTAATCAAAGGTGGGATGTAGCTTGAAAGTTGCACTAATTTGTCCAGCGAATACACTTTATATGCCTTATGTTCATGCTTATGAAAAGGTTTTAAAAGAAGTTAATGTTGATTATACCATTATAAATTGGGATAGACTTCAAATTGAACAAGAGAAAAATGAATATAAATACAGTGATAAAAAAAATATCCATCAAAGAAACTTCTTAGATTACATCAATTATAAAAGATTCATAATTAAAAAATTAAAGGAAACAGAGTATGACAAGGTTGTAGTCTTTACATTACAGCTAGCTTATTTTATTAAGGGATATCTAATTTCTAAGTATAAACACAAGTATATTATAGATATAAGAGACTATAACAAAATATACAAGTTTACTAGTTTTAATCGATTGATTGAGTATTCAGATTTCACTGTAATATCTTCACCGGGCTATAAAATGTGGCTACCAGAAAGCAAGAAGTATGTAGTTAACCATAACACTCCAATTAACGATATTAAAAGTGTAGAACCATATAATTTTAAAAAACAAAACGGGAAAGTAAACATATCAACAATAGGTTTTATTAGACATTGGGATGCTAACATTAATCTTGTGAAAAATTTAAAAAACGATAAGGAATTTAACTTGATTTTTCATGGAGAAGGAACCATTAATGAGAAACTAAAATACTTTGTAAAAGAAAATAATATTTATAACGTTCAAATTAATGGTCGATATAAGAAGGAAGAAGAAAGTAGTTTGTATAAAAATGCATCATTAATAAATATGTTGTTATATAATGATATGAATAGTAAAGGTGTTTTAGCTAATAGATTATATAATGCCACAATATACGGTAAACCACTTTTATCCCTAGAAGGGACTTATTTGGCTAAGCAAATTAAAGAATATGATTTAGGGTTGGTTTTAGATTCTACAGATGAAATAGCAAGTGAAATTAAATTGTATTTACAGAGATTTAATCATGTAGAATACGAAAAAGGAAGGATTTCTTTTTTGGAAAAGGTTATAAAGGATAACGAATATTTCAACCTTAAGTTGAAGGAATTTGTTTATGATATTAATCCGGTAATATAGTTGACTCCTCAAAATTGAATGGGAACAATAGAAAATATCAACTAAAATAGAAAAGTAAAATGGGAAACAACTTTGGTATTTTTGGTCATAGAATCCCATAGCTAAAGTTAAAGTGCCAATGTTGTAACTTAAAAGGAATGTAAATTATGAGTATATTTTCCATGAAAAAAGACACGAAGATTCCGCTAATTCTTACAATGGTATTCGTTATAATAATATCTTCTATACTTACTTTTTCATTCTCAGTATTGCTTGTCCAATTTATACTCGCATTTATAACAATACCTCTGATAATGAATAAAGACTACAAACGTGCAAAACTTTACGTAATCATCTTTCTGGTTTCAATCTCTTTTGTTTTTTTAGTTTACCTAGCTAATCAGATGAATTATGGAACCCCTTATTATATTGGGGGTTCAGACGATTTGGTATATGAGCAAGAAGGGTTAGAAGTTTATAACGCAAATATATATAATCCTTCAAAAATAATAGAGTCTAAAATTCTTGGGTATTTTCATAATGCACCATTTTTTGCTATATATATGTCTGGTTTAATTGGATTCTCTAACTTATTTGATGGTTATAGTACATTTTTGCCAAGAATAGCAAATGTATATTATTTGATTTGGATATGTATTATCTTAGAAAATTTATTTAAAAAATATACTAGATTCAACCACCAAAAAATTAGTATTATTCTGGGATTATTTGGATTAGCACCAATTATACAATACATTAATTCACATGTGTTTAGAGATACATTTAATTTATTGCAGATACTGCTGATAGTTTATTTGTTTGACAAACTCGTAAGTAATAAAAATTATACTAGAAAAATTCTACTGTTAGTGTCATTAGCGTTTTTAGTATATATAACGTATTACACGAGGATTAACTCTTTAGCTTTCGCAGGAGTATTATGCTTTCTACTTTTGGGAGAAAAAATAAAAATCAAGAAAAAAAATTTGTTTTTAGTAACTATACCAATAGTGATCGTTAGTATTATGAATTTAGGAGAAATTCTAAGAATAAATAAATTTATAAATGGATATACCAATTATCTCTTAGAAGGTTCAAGTGGATTTAGTTCATTTGTATTTAGTCAGTCAATATTACCCTTTGGATTCATATTACGAATGTTTTATGCTTTTATGTCTCCTTTCCCAAATATATTTGGTTTATTTAAAGATGTACCTGGAATATTACTTGATTTCACTAATCTATTAATATACTTGGCCGTCGTTGTTCAAATTCTAGCTATACCTTTTATTTTTAAGAGAATTTTGAAATTTGATTGGGTATCTTTGGCTTTTCTAACCTTGTTTTTTGCTATCATTTTAACAACCTTTACTTTTAGACATTCCATTATATACTATCCGTTTTTAGTAGCTTTAGCAGTAGATGGATTTATGTCCTCAAGTAAAAAATTTAGGAGTGCAATATTATATTCGTCTTTCTTTATTGGAACTATACTTGGGTTAATTTATATGATTTTAAAATTGTTATAAGGATTAATAATTTATAGAGGGTGGTTTTTATCAAAGTATTATATGTAACATTGTCTTCAGTGGAAATGAACACTTCTGCTATGATTAGGAATAATGCTATAATAAAAGGTTTAATCGAAAATGATGCTATTGTAGACTTGCTTACGATTGAAGCAATTGAAAGCAATCCCGCTTATGATAAAACTTTAAATTGGGATAAGAGAATAAATATTATTAGTTTAAAAGGCAATAATTTATATAAATCATTTGTGAAATCTGAGAGAAGTGTAATTGGGAAATTGAAGAAGAGCCTTTTACCAATAATAAGACGTATGTATCACTCTTTTAATTTGTTTGATAACACGATTTATATTGCAAAAGGTGCTAATCATAATATATTACCAAGCAAATACTACGACCTAATAATATCATCTTCTGATCCTAAAAGTTCACACATAGCTGTTCATAAACTAATTAAATCGGGATTAAGATATGGTAGGTGGATTCAGTATTGGGGAGACCCTTTAACTATAGATATAACTAAAAAATCTATCTATCCTAATATACTAATAAAAAAAATAGAAAATCAAATTTTTTATAATGCTGATAGGTTAGTTTACGTTTCGCCATTTACACTAGAAAAACAAAAAAAACTTTTTCCTAATTATGCGGATAAAATGATATTCTTACCTGTGCCCTATATTAGGGAAAAAAAGTATAAAAATAATTCTCGAGAAAATAAGAAGGTAACAATTGGATATTTCGGGGACTATTACACTAAAATTAGAAATATTGAAAACTTATATTCCGTTTGCCAACAAGAAAAGTTTAACCTTATAATTGCAGGTAATTCCAATGTTGAACTTTTGAATACAAAAAATATAACTATTTTGCCGAGAATTTCTCAAAATCAAGTTGAAGAACTTGAAGCAAGATGCGATATTCTTATTTGTATACTTAATAAAACAGGTACTCAGATACCGGCTAAAATTTATCATTATGCTGCTACAAATAGACCGATACTTATACTTGTTCATAAAAACCAGGAACAAATGAGTAAATATCTTGAAAGTTTCAGTAGATTTGTAATTTGTGAGAATGAATATGAAAGTGTTAAAAAGGCTATTAAGAGTATAATGAAAAGTAAAAAAGAATATGAACCTTTACCCTTTTTAAACTCTAAAAACATTAGCAAACAGTTGTTAAACTTAGGTAACAGAGGTGGTGAATAAATTGGTAGCAGAAAAGGCTTTGATAGAACAATTTTTGGAATTTGAAAAAAAGCTAAAGTTATTTAAACATGAGGGTAATAATATAAAGTATTGGCACTTGATAAGATTTGGTATATATAGTGAAATAGAAAAACAAAAGATTGGTCTTGGAATTGGACATGATTCCTTGAAAGGTAAAAGTATACTATCTCGTATTAAAATAAAATTTAAACAGATACCTAATATTTTATTCAATAGTCCGTTCTTTCTAAAAGAAAAAGAATTTCTAATTTTGAACCATCAACGAAGAGTTATGAATGAAAATGTATATACATGTATTTATACTGATAATATATTGAGTAGTTTAAATGATTCTTATCTTGTGTTAGAAGATCCGCTGTTAGACACTCATCTTAAACCTATTCCCAAAACAAATATTAAATATACGGATTATATTCATAATTTTTACTTGCTAAAAAGAGTAGTGAAGAAATTAAAAGGTGAAAGATTATTAGCGGAATTAGAAAAGATAAAGATTCGAGAAATGATTAAATCAATAAATAATGAATTCAGCATAAAACTTAATGAAGAACAATGGGTAAAGAATGTTGGTAATGCATTATTGGAGTACAAAACAATGTATAAGCATTACGATAAAATAATAAAAAGAATTAATCCTAAAATCATTATAGAAGTCGTGTCTTACGCTCCTTCAAAGTTTGTAATTAATGAAATAGCAAAAAGAAGAAATATTCCTACCGTGGAATTACAACATGGGACAATGGGTAAATATCATGTTGCGTATAACTTTGCGGAAAAGTTTAATTTAGACACATTTCCAGACTATGTGTTTTTATTTGGCAAGTTTTGGCAAGATAACACACGGTTGCCTATTTCAGATTCAAGAATTAAAGTAGTTGGATGGCCATATTTCGAACAAAAACTAAATGAAAATAAAGAAAAACGAAAAATAAAGAAAGAAAAAGTTATACTATTTATTTCACAAGGAACAATAGGAAATCAATTAAGTAAAATAGCATTAGAATTATCAAAGAAAATAGATCATAATCAGAACAGAATTATCTATAAGTTGCACCCGGGTGAATATTTAAGATGGAAAGAAGAATACCCTTGGTTACTAGGAAGTAATATCGAAATTGTAGATAATAATCTACATGATATGCATTACTATTTTGCTCAAGCCAATGTTCAAGTAGGTGTAAGCTCAACCGCATTATTTGAGGGAATAGGTTATGGCTTAAGTACGTTAGTTTATAAGCTTCCTTCTCACAAATATTTAGAAGAACTTTATTTAAGTGATTTGGCATATTTAGTTGATGACGTAGATGAATTATTAACTTATATAAATTTAGATTATAAAAATAATTTTAATAATACAAATTATTTCTGGGAAGAAAATAGTTTAGAAAACATTAAAAAAGCCCTGAATGACATTTTAATCTAATTAATTCGTTAAATAATCATATGGAGCTAAACCTTATGCAAAAAAGGGGCTAACATGCTAAAGAAACTATTAAACTCATCATTAATTAAAACGACAGGAATTTATACAATTACGAATATTATAAACAAAGCTATACCATTTTTTTTACTTCCAATCTTAACTGTTTACTTAACTCCTAATGATTACGGAATAGTCTCGATGTTTGCTGTATTACTTGGATTCTTCACACCATTTTTAGGACTAAATGTTCATGGAGCAGTCAATCGAAAATATTTTGATAAAGAGAAAAAATATGCAGACTATATCTCTACGGCTTTATATATATTAATAGCAAGTTCATTATTTATATTAGTGGTTATTATATTATTTTCAGATTTGATATCTAAATTAACATCTTTTCCTGAAGAATATATACTTCTTGTCGTTATTGCTGGATTTGGTAGTAGTATAATTCAAATAACGTTAACTTTGTGGCAGGTTAGAGAACGGGCTATAAATTACGGGATTTTTCAAATAATCCAAACTGCTTTAAACCTAACCATAACTATTATATTAGTTGTTAATTTAGACTTTGGTTGGTTGGGAAGGGTTAGTGGACAAGTAATTGCGATCTCAATTTTTGCTTCATTAGGAATGTTTGTAATTATTAAGCGAGAGAAGCTTACATTCACATGGAACAAAGAATATGCTAAGGATATACTTAGATTTGGCGTACCACTTATTCCGCATACCCTGGGAATGTTTTTAATCACTATGACAGATCGAATTTTTATTACCAACATGGTCGGAATAAGCGATACTGGTATATATACCGTAGGGTTTCAAATTGGTATGATTATTGGTGTATTGCAGGACTCATTTAATAGGGCATGGATGCCATACTTATTTAAAAATCTAAAACAAAATAGTAATTTAGTAAAATATAAAATAGTGAAAATTACTTATGTATATTTTGTATTAATACTCTCAACAGCCCTCATATTAAGTGCTGTAGCACCTTTCATTGTAAAAGTATTCATTGGAGATGCTTTTGAAGGATCAATTGTGTATGTTTTATGGATTAGTTTAGGGTTTGCATTTAATGGTATGTATAAAATGGTAGGAGGAGTTATCTTTTATGAAAAAAGAACACAACTATTAAGTATTGTTACATTTACAACGGCCCTCTTAAATATAATATTTAACTACTTATTAATTAGGATGAATGGTTCCGTAGGAGCAGCTCAAGCCACTTCATTAGCATTTTTTGTTTCTTTTATTTTAACGTGGATACTAGCATCGAAAGTCCACTTTATGCCATGGAATATTCTGAAATATAGAAAAGAGGAAAATTAAATGAATAATTTTGATAATAAAACACTATTAGTAACAGGTGGAACAGGTTCTTTTGGAAAGAAATTTATTAGAAAAGTATTAAAAACAAATATAAGAAAAGTAATAGTATTTAGCCGAGATGAATTAAAACAATACGAAATGGAGAAAGAATTCGATGATAGTCGCATGCGTTTCTTTATTGGTGATGTTCGAGATAAAGATCGCTTATATAGAGCTTTTGATGGTGTTGACTATGTAGTACATGCTGCAGCTTTAAAACACGTCGGAGCTTGTGAATATAATCCATTTGAAGCTGTTAAAACAAATATTAATGGAGCACAAAATATTGTTGAAGCAGCAATTGATAGAGGTGTAAAGAAAGTTATAGCTTTAAGCACAGATAAAGCTGCTAATCCAATAAATCTATATGGTGCCACTAAGTTAGCGTCAGATAAACTATTTGTTGCAGCTAATTCATATGCTGGTGATAAAGACACTTCATTTGCAGTTGTTCGTTATGGAAATGTTGTTGGTAGCCGTGGTAGTGTAGTGCCATTTTTTGAAAAGATA
This sequence comes from Virgibacillus sp. DJP39, assembly GCF_049310925.1. NCBI lineage: Bacteria > Bacillati > Bacillota > Bacilli > Caryophanales > Bacillaceae > Virgibacillus > Virgibacillus sp. DJP39. The sequence continues at coordinate 54,998 of NZ_JBMERP010000011.1, forward strand.
AAAGAAACAGGAACAATTCCTATTACTGATGAGCGCATGACTCGTTTTTGGATTACCTTAGAACAAGCTGTAGAGTTTGTAATTGACAATTTTGAAAGAATGCATGGGGGAGAAATATTTATTCCTAAAATTCCAAGCATGCAAGTAACAGATTTGGCTGAAGCAATTGCTCCGAAATGTAAAATGGAGTTTATTGGTATCAGACCCGGTGAGAAACTGCACGAAGCTATGATTACGGAAGATGATGCACGCAGAACATTAGATATGGGTAATTATTATGTCATCCAGCCTGAGTTTCCATGGTGGAAAGACGAGTTTGCCCAGAGTGGAAAAGTTTTAGAAGATGGCTTTAGTTATGTAAGTAATGTAAATGATGATTGGTTATCTGTAGAGGAGTTACGTGAATTAATTAAAACAAGCAAAGGTGAGAATTAATATGGATTATTCAAAACACCAATTTATTCCATATGGACGACAATCAATAGATGAAAAAGATATTCAAGCAGTTGTTGATGTTTTAAAAAGTGATTATCTAACAACGGGACCAGCAGTAGATAACTTTGAAAAGAAAATTGCTGATTATGTTGGAACGAAATATGCTGTAGCATTTTCAAATGGTACAGCAGCATTACACGGTGCATGCTTTGCCGCAGGTATAGGTGAAGGGGATGAAGTAATCACAACACCTATGACATTTGCAGCAAGTGCAAACTGTATCTTGTACCAAGGTGGCAAGGCAGTATTTGCAGATATTGATCCAGAAACATATAACATTAATCCTGATGAAATCCGAAAAAAAATTACTGCGAAAACCAAAGCAATAATTCCGGTAGATTTTACTGGTCAGCCTGTTAACTTAGATGAAGTAATGGATATTGCCAAAGAACATAACTTACTTGTTATTGAAGATGCAGCACATGCTATAGGTGCAACATATAAAGACTCTAAAGTAGGATCCATTGCCGATATGACAATGTTTAGCTTCCATCCAGTAAAACATATTACTACTGGTGAAGGTGGTATTATTACTACGAATAACAAAGACTTATATGATAAATTACAACAGTTCCGTACTCACGGGATCACGAGAGATACTTCTTTATTAAATGAAAATCACGGCCCGTGGTATTATGAAATGCAGTTTTTAGGATATAACTATCGGATGACAGATATACAAGCTGCATTGGGTTCTAGCCAGCTGGATAAGTTAGATGGGTTTGTTGAGAGGCGTAGGAATATAATTGATCAGTATAATATCGGGTTTAGTAATTTGAACGAAGTAATTACTCCTTATCAACATTCTGATGGTAACTCTAGCTGGCACTTATATGTTATTCAAGTAAAGAAAGATTTATTATCTATTAACAGAAAACAGTTTTTTGAAGAATTAAAAAAAGCGAATATCGGAGTGAATGTTCATTATATACCAGTACATTTACAACCTTATTACCAGGAACTTGGATATAAAAAAGGGGATTATCCAGTCTCAGAAGAATTGTATGAGCAGATTATATCATTACCATTATTTCCAACGATGACAGATGATGATGTGCGGTATGTTATCAATACAGTAAAATGCTTAGTTCAAGAACACCAAATAAAGTAGGTGAGTTTATGAAGGTAGTAGCAATTATACAGGCACGTATGGGTTCAACAAGACTTTCAGGAAAAGTAATGAAAGATATTAAAGGAAAAACTGTTTTATCCCATGTAATCGAACGAGTAAAACAATCTAAATTAATAACAGACATTATTATAGCAACCACAGTCCTTGAAAGAGACAGTGTTATTGATATGGAAGCAATTAAATGTGGTGCTAAAGTCTTTAGAGGTAGTGAAGATGATGTTCTTAGCCGTTATTATTATGCTTCTAAAGAAAATAATGCTGATGTGGTTGTAAGAATTACTTCAGACTGTCCTGTAATTGATCCATTTGTAATTGATGAAATAATTACCTTCTATTTAAAAGGGAAATATGATCTTGTAACAAATGCAGGTTCAGATATTACTCAAAGAACTTATCCACGTGGGTTGGACACAGAAGTATTTTCAATAGAATCCTTAGAAGCATCTTTCATTAATGCAAAAGAAAAACATCAACGTGAGCACGTTACACCTTATATTTATGAGAATAGTAATAAAATAAACTACTTCAAAAATGACATTGATTATTCAAAGCATCGCTGGACAGTAGATACAAAAGAGGATTTTGAACTAATTACTGAGATTTATGACAAGTTATATAAAGGTAACCATGATTTTCATCTTAATGAAATCATTGAGCTCTTTAAGCAAGATCCAAATCTTTTTTCAATCAATGCACATATTGAACAAAAAAAGACTAAATAAAAGGATGAAAAAGTATGCGGGCGTTGATTTTTACAGAAGGTGGTAGTCAAATAGGTCTAGGGCATATCTCAAGGTGCAGCTCTTTATATGATGAATTAGAGGGTAGAGGCCTCGATGTTGAATTTATAATATTTGGAGACTCAGAGGATATAGGAATTATTAAAAATAAGAAATTCAAATTGATTAATTGGTTATCAATTGATTTTTTAAATAATTACATTAAAGAAAGTGACTACTGTATTGTAGACTCTTATTTAGCTAGTGAAGAATTATACAGAGTTATCTCGAATCGTGCAAAAAAGAGTTTGTTTATTGATGATAATGGAAGGATTAAATATCCAAAAGGTATCGTTGTTAATCCAGCCTTAAGTACTGAGGAGGTTAGTTACCAAGAAAATGATACTACCTGCTATTTACTTGGTCCTGAATACATCATCTTGAGAAGTCCTTTCATCCAGGTGAAAAGAAAGACTATTAACTCTCTGGTTAAAAATGTTTTAATTACCTTAGGTGGATCAGATATACACAATCTAACGCCAGACATATTAAACCAATTTAGCAGTAGATATCAAGACGTGAAATTTTATGTAGTAATCGGAAATGCATTTAAAAATATAGATGAAATTAAAACATATAGTTCTAATAATATTACCTTTTATGAGAATGCTACAGCTGAAGAAATGAAAAAAATTATGTTGAAGTCTGATTTTGCAATAACTGCAGCAGGGCAGACAATTTATGAGTTATTAGCTACCCAAACACCTTTTATCCCAATAAAAATTATAGAAAATCAAAGTAATAATATTGCTGGATTAAAGAAATTCAATCTTGTTAAAACAGTCCTTGATTTTAAGGATGTAGATTTTTTAGAAAATATGGAATTGGAATTTCAAAAGCTCTTAAATATGGATAAAAGAAATGAAATAGTTACTTTATTTGCTGATGTTATAGATGGATTAGGAAGCAAAAGACTTGTTGATAGAATGATTGCTAATTAAGAGGGTTTAGTGATTTAGTAAAATCCGGGGAAATATTGTTTAAGAAATTAATTAAAGAGAACTCCTATGTCTGGGGTATTAGTAACACGCCAATACAGTGATATTATTGCCCACCTTACTCAAAGTGTTAATTCGTGGACATCATAGATTAAATATCTGTCCGGATTTATAGATTTGATTATTAGCTTATGAATCAATATCATATAACATTCGAAGTTGCTAAAAAGTTATTAAGTTATGGTAGGAGGATAAACGTGGGAATTAATATAGGTAATTATACAATCGATACCAAGAGTCCAACATTTATAATTGCAGAACTTTCAGCTAATCATGGAAATGATATTAATATAGCGAAAGATACAATGAAAGCAGCTAAAGAAGCTGGTGCTGATGCAATAAAGTTACAAACTTATACTGCAGATACTATTACTATAGATTGTAATAATGATTATTTTAAAATTAACAGCGGCACAATATGGGACGGTAGAACTCTACATGATCTTTACAAAGAGGCCCATACTCCCTGGGAATGGCATGAAGAGCTAATAAAGTATGCCAAAGAGCTTGATTTGGTTTGCTTTTCAAGTCCATTTGACAAAACAGCCGTAGACTTCTTGGAAACTTTAAGTGTACCCGCATATAAGGTGGCTTCATTTGAAATAACAGATATACCTTTAATTGAATATATTGCTTCTAAAGGGAAACCAGTGATTATCTCCACTGGCATTGCCACTCTTGGAGAAATAGATGATGCAGTAAAAGCATGTAGAAGAGTAGGCAATGATCAAATAATTTTGTTGAAATGCACATCCGCATACCCAGCGAAGATTGAAGATGCGAATCTATTAACAATGCAAAATTTAAAAGAGACATTTAAAGTGGAAATTGGTTTGTCAGATCATACTTTAGGAGTAACAGCACCTATTGTTTCGGTTGCTTTAGGTGCAAAAGTAATAGAAAAACATTTTATTCTAGAAAAAAGTATTGGTGGACCTGATGCTAGCTTTTCATTAGATAAGCAAGAATTTAAGATGCTTGTTAATTCGGTAAGGGATGCAGAGAAAGCATTAGGAAACGTAGATTATGAGCTCACGGATAAAAAAGTGAAAAGTAGAGAGTTTTGTCGGTCTTTATTTGTTGTAAAAAGTATAAAAGCTGGGGATGTTTTTACAGAAGATAATGTAAGATCAATAAGACCAGGTTATGGATTAAAACCTCAACATATAAAATCAGTAATTGGAAATAAAGCTAGGCAGGATATTGCTAAAGGTACTCCGGTAAGTTGGGATATTATTGAGTAGTCAAGTTTGAAGAGAGGTGTGCATATAATTGTCTAATTATGTTAGTTATAAAGAAATAGTAGACTTATTTCAAATAGATGAAGGTGACACGGTTTTAGTAGGTTCGGATATTACTCGTTTAGCAGTAGAAGCACTTAGGAATGGTGAAAAATTAGATTTGAATTTTTTTATAGATAGTTTAATAAATAAAATAGGTGGAAAGGGTACCCTACTTTTCCCTACATTTAATTGGGGATTCTGTAATGGTGAAAAATTTGATTACAATAATACAGTTTCTAAAACAGGTGCATTGACTAATGCAGCATTAAAAAGAGAGGATTTTATTAGAACTCAACATCCTATATACTCTTTTGCAGTCTGGGGGAAGGATAAAGATAAGTTATTGAATATGAATAATAAAAGTTCCTTTGGTGAAGATTCTCCTTTTGCGTATTTGCATAGAATGAAAGCTAAAATGTTAACTATAGGTTTATGTTATCAAAACTCATTCACGTTTGCGCACTATGTTGAAGAAATGGAGAAAGTAGATTATAGGTATATGAAAGACTTCACTAGTAAATATATAGATAAGCTTGGAAATGAGAGTGTTCGAACATATTCTATGAATGTTAGGGATTTAGATAGATCAGTAGTAACAAAAATAAATCCTATTGGTAAAGAAATGGAAAAACGAGAAGTTTCAAAATGCCAAAGTGTTAACAATGTAGACTTTTATTTAATTGATTTAAACAAAGCGTACGATGTAATACGAGAAGATATTTTGTATAATGGAGCAAAAAAATTATTTATGGTAGATAAACAATAGATTCTAAAGTAGGAGGCTAAACGAGAATGAAAACTGATGATATAACCGAACTACAAGATGGGGAAAATATGTATCAACTTATGAAAAAACTTTACCCTATCTGCCGTAGTATTACCGGAAACGGGGTTAGAGAAACATTAGAAATTATCCAAGAACTTATTCCTTTGCAAACAGTAGAAGTGTCTACAGGTACAAAGGTATTCGACTGGGAAGTTCCAAAAGAATGGAATATTAGAGATGCATATATAATGGATGAGAAAGGAAATAAAATTGTTGACTTTAAAGAGAATAATTTACATGTAGTTAGCTATTCAATTCCTGTCGATAAGGAAGTTACGTTAGAGGAATTACAGGAGCATTTATTTTCTTTAGAAGATCAACCAGATGCAATACCCTATATTACTTCATATTACAAGGAACGTTGGGGATTTTGCATTACTCATAATCAGAGACAGGAACTAAGTGAAGGGAAATATCGAGTTTACATTGATAGTGAATTAAAGAATGGAAGCTTGACTTATGGCGAATTAATTATACCTGGGCAAACAGATAAAGAAATATTTCTATCTACATATATTTGTCATCCATCCATGGCAAATAATGAACTTTCTGGTCCTGTACTTACAACCTATTTAGCTAAGTGGATTTTGAGTCAACCTAGAGAATATACATATAGAATTGTGTTTATTCCAGAAACAATTGGATCAATTACTTACTTAAGTAGAAATTATAAAACTATGAAAGAAAATATTGTTGCAGGATATAATATATCTTGTGTAGGAGATGAGAGGGCATATTCATACCTACCATCGAGGGACGGAAACACTTTATCGGATAGAGCAGCTTTGAATGTATTGCAGCAAAATTACCCTGATTTTATTAGGTATTCTTTCTTGGATAGAGGCAGTGACGAGCGACAATACTGTAGCCCTGGTATTGACTTGCCAGTTGCAAGTATAATGAGAACGAAGTACGGTCAGTATCCAGAGTACCATACTTCTCTTGATAACTTAGAATTAGTAACAGCAAATGGATTACAGGGATGTATTGACATCTACAAAGAATGTATACAATTACTTGAAAAAAATAATAAGTACAAAATAAATTGCTTGGGAGAGCCACAGTTAGGTAAGAGAGGGTTATATCCAACACTAAGTACAAAAGAGTCAGGTAAGATAGTTAGGGACATGATGAATTTCATTGCATATGCAGACGGTCAAAATGACCTTATTGATATAAGCAATATTATTAATGTTCCAGTTAAAAACTTGTATTCAATAATTGAAAAGTTACAGCAAAATAAATTACTATCAGAAGTTAATCAGAAAGAAATTATTGGAGGCCAAACCAGTGCAAGATAAATTATTAAAGATACTAAATGAAATGTTAGAGGAATCCGGAAATGAAACTATTGAAACTATTGAAAGTAATATGCATTTAAGAGACGAGCTAAATATGGATTCATTAATGCTAGCCGAACTTACAGTGAGGATTGAGGATGAATTTGATGTTGATATCTTTGAAGACGGCATAGTTCAAACAGTAGGGGAGATAAACTCCAAGTTAAAAGGGAAATAATACGAAAAATATTTTCTTAGTACATGAAGAATTGGAGTATACCAATTAAAAAACTCGTTGGGAGATTGAAAAACAATGATAGAATTTCTTAAATTAAAAGAAGAACACCTTGAACAGGTCTTAGAATGGAGAACTAAAGAGAGTGTCACAAAATTTATGTACACCGATATTGACTATAACTTAGACAATCAAAAAAAATGGTTTGACAAAGTATCGAATATGCCAACTGAGAGGTATTGGGTTATCTCTGTTAAAGGGAATTTAGTAGGAGTAATCTCATTAAATGATATTGACTTTTATAATAAGAAAACGAGTTGGGGTTTTTTCATTGGAGACGACAAATATAAAATGTACGGTGGAATTATTCCACCTTATCTATATAACTATATTTTTAATAACCTTAACCTAAATAAAATTACTGCAGAAGTTATGGAAGGTAATAGTAACATAATGAAAATCCATAAACTTCATGGTTATAGAGAGGTTGGAAATTATAAAAGTCATATATTTAAGTATGATAAATTTCACGATGTATATTTAATGGAGTTACTAAAAGAACAATGGGAGGGAAATTTAAAGAAGTTTAAGAAATATAATAGTAAATTTGAAGATTAATTAATGGAGGCCAAACAAATGCAAGATAAGTTATTAGAAATTTTAAACGAAATGTTAGAGGAATCAGGAAATAACACCATAAAATCTCTTGAACACTCTATGGATTTAAGAGATGACCTGAATATGGATTCATTAATGCTAGCTGAACTAACAGTAAGACTTGAGGATGAGTTCGATGTTGATATTTTTGAGGACGGCATTGTTCAAACAGTTGGGGAGATAATCTCTAAGTTAGAGGGGAAATAATATGGAAAAGGTTTTTTTAGTACATGATGAAGTAGAGTACACCTATCAAAAGCTCATAAATGATTTAAATAATAAGGATTTTTATTTACCAACTTTATACATTGGAGACAATAATCCATATGAAATATTTTTATTAATTATTCATAGCTTAATTTATGGCTATTCAATTGAAGTCCTAGATGGTGACTTTTCAGAAAGTGAACTTAAGGAAATTGAGTTTGATACTGAATTATTATCTGTTTCAAAGAAAATTGAAGAGCAGTTAAAAATAATTGATGTTAAACATCTTTTAAATGTTATAAAGGAAAATAAAAATTGGGAACTAATCTTATATACTTCTGGAACAACTGGCAGACCTAAAAAGGTAGGTCACAATCTACAGACCCTAACTAGAAATGTGAAATTACATGATAAGTTAAAGGATGATATATGGGCATTTGCATATAACCCTACTCATATGGCAGGATTACAGGTGTTTTTCCAAGCGCTAATGAACCAAAATACTATGATTTATACTTTCGGTGGGCAACAAAGAAATGTATCGAATTTAATTGAGAAATATAAAATCACTAATATTTCTGCAACCTCTACGTTTTATAGAAATGTATTACCATACCTTAAAGATAATATATATCAAAGTATTAAGAGAATTACATTTGGTGGGGAAAAATACGACTCAAGTATGGAGAAAGCAATAAAATCTATATTCCCAAATGCAAAGATAAGAAATATTTATGCATCTACAGAGGCAGGTAGTCTGTTTGTAGCAAAAGGAGATATTTTTGAAATTCCAGAAACAATTAGAGGACTTATTAAATTTAATGAAAGCAATGAGTTATTAATTCATCAAAGTCTATTAGCAAATTTAGATTTATATTCTCTAGAAGATAGTTGGTTCAAAACAGGGGACCTTGTTGAACCAACAGATGATTATCATTTCAAGTTTATATCTCGAAAATCAGATATTATAAATGTTGGTGGATATAAAGTAAATCCAATTGAGGTTGAGAATACAATAATGAAAATCCCTGGTATAATTGATTTATTAGTAAAATCAAAAGAAAACAGGGTTACGGGGCACATACTTGTTGTGGATATTGTCAAAGATGAAAATGCTGATGATATGGAACTTAAAAAGTTAATTAAGAAATTTGCAAGTGAACAATTACAAGAATGGAAAATCCCAAGAATAATTAAGTTTGTAGACGATATTCCTCGAACTCGAACTGGAAAGAAGGTCAGAAAATGAAATGGATAATTGTAACAGGTGACTCGAAAGGGCTCGGAAAAGAAATAATTAATCAGATATTATCAGAAACGGAATATGGAGTAATTGGCTTAAGTCGTTCAAGTGAAGAAACAGTTCAAGATCTAGTTGATAAGTATCCCAATAAATTCAAACATATTTCTTATGATTTAGAAAATGTGAGTGATATCAAACAACTATATACTCAACAAATTCGTAAGTTAGGACCGATCTATGGTCTAGTGAACAACTCTGCACTAGCTTATGATGATATTGTATCTAATTTAAATATTGATAGCTTGGAGCGTATGTTCAGAGTGAATGTTTTTTCAGCAATGCATTTAACCAAATATGCAATAAGAGATATGTTATTAAACAAGGTTCAAGGGTCTATTGTTCATGTATCTTCGGTTAGTGCTCATACTGGTTATAAGGGCTTAAGTATGTATGCTTCATCTAAAGGTGCAATGGAGGCCTTCTCTAAAAATACAGCAAGAGAATGGGGCAGTAAAGGAATTCGTTCTAATTGTGTTGTACCTGGATTTATGGAAACCTCAATGAGTGAAGCATTAACAGATGAACAAAAGGATCGTATTTATAAAAGAACATCATTGAAAAAAGAAACTGATGTTGAAAGTGTGGCAAGTACTGTTCTTTATTTATTATCCGAAAAATCAAAGTCGATTACTGGTACTGCGATCCATGTTGATAATGGTACGATCTAAGAGATCTAAGTCATGACGCCTGCATTTATCTCGGCTAAAATGTTGTTCACAAAGTTAACTTCATAAAAATAGATCGAAGAATAGAGTTTACAAAAAACACTATACTTTAAAGAGTATCCTTAGAAGTATAATTTAGAATTTCATTCCTTTTTTATATCATATTTTTAGCCGGATCCTGTTTATATTAAACCTTTCGAATTTTATACATTCAGAAACCTAGTCTTAATTGAAACGAGGTGATTTTTTCCAATGAATATCCTAGTTACCGGTGGTGCCGGATATATAGGCTCTAACACGTGTGTAGCTTTACTAGAAGCAGGTCATACTGTTATAGTTGCTGATAATCTTTGTAATAGTAAGAATGATGCTATTGAGAAAATTATGCAAATTACAAATAAAGAAGTTATTTTTTATCAAATAGATGTAAATGACGTGGTTGCAGTCGACACCATCTTTTCTAATCATGAAATTGGTGGTGTTATTCATTTTGCTGGCCTTAAAGCAGTGGGTGAATCTGTAGAAAAGCCACTAGAATATTATTACAACAACATCCTAAGCACTATGGTTCTTACAAAAACTTGTCAAAAATATGGTGTGAATCGGTTTGTGTTTAGTTCATCAGCGACAGTGTATGGGGATAATAAAGTACCATTTGTTGAGACAATGGACCTCCTACCATCGACTAATCCTTATGGTGAAACTAAAGCTATAAGTGAGCGAATTCTAACTGATATAGCAAAGGCGAATCCTGCTTTTTCGGTATCAATCCTTCGATATTTTAACCCAATAGGAGCTCATGAAAGTGGGTTAATTGGTGAAGCGTCAAATGGAATTCCCAATAATCTCATGCCATATGTAACTCAGGTAGCAAAGGGGATACGGGAGAAGCTTCGAGTATTTGGAAATGATTATCCAACGATAGATGGTACAGGTGTAAGAGACTATATCCATGTGTTGGATCTAGCAGAAGGTCACGTTGCAGCATTGGATAATCTCACGGAAGGTGCTCATATTTATAATTTAGGAACTGGTCAAGGTACTAGTGTATTAGAGTTAGTCAAGGCATTTGAAGAGGCTAATGGTATTGAAGTTCCTTATGAAATAGTAGATAGAAGACCTGGAGATATTGCTTCATGTTACGCTGATGCTTCAAAAGCAAAGCAGGAACTAGGTTGGACAGCTAAACGTAATATTATTTCTATGTGCCGGGATGCTTGGCGATTTGAGAAAAATTTTAAAGAGTAAAATGCATTATAAGGTTAATGAAAATTACCCACTGAGCCTGAATAGTTGGCTTGGTGGGTGTATTCGTTGTGGAATGTAACTTTAGTGCGTTAATGTCTGAAACACATAGTAACTTCCCAATCTTCAATATTACTACCACAAAAAAGGATGTGTTTCATCATAGCATAATCCTATTCTTCTCTATACCTGCACAGCAACTCTTCTTTTATAACTTTACCCCATTCTAGATCAATAAGCATTACATATAAATTAGCTCTAAGAGATAAAGGTGGTCTTTTCATTATCATTTCAAAATCTTTTTCGTCATTAACAACTATAGTATATTTATCATTTTCCAATAATTCAAACATTGCGATACGGCCATACAGATGAATCGAGTGCATAAAAGAGGGGTGACGACGCCCTGGTACACTTGGCTTGAAATCTAAATACCATCTATTGTAACCCTCGTTATCAATATTTAGAATTATATCAGGAAATCTCATTCTTCCTTCAGGCTGTTCTACACTCCATTTAAATGGTCTATCATATAGATCGGCTAAAATGACCTGAATGAATTTCTTCTTTAATTCTTCCATTTGATACCTCAAGTTCATTGGTGAATCTCTTTCCATTCTACTTTTGTCATTTTCATCAGTATCATCTCGTCTGCCAATATGTCCCGCAGCGATCATAAGGTCTTGATATGTAACCTCGTTTTGAGATTTAGCAGCAAATTTTGATATAGTCTCAGGAGTAGGAGCTGAAGCTATCATTTGTCTAAGAAACCTAGAAATATGAGCAGCACTTACATCTGTTTCATTAGCGAATTGATTAATTGATCTATCACCCTTCGCTCGATCAAGAAGAGTGGCAAATTCCTCTTTATTGAATTGTTCCTCACTAGCCATTAAAACTCACCTCATCCTATCATATAATCCAATTATATTTTAAGTGTTGACCACAGTCAACAACAATATACAATAAAGTAAATGAAAGTGTTGTGTTCATTTTATG